>JACQOB010000003.1 GCA_016202745.1 Candidatus Aenigmatarchaeota archaeon
GATTGGCTTCACCTCTGAAGATGCTGTCTGGGTTTTTGCTGTTTCCTGCACTGTTTGTTTTGTCTGTGATGACTTAACGGTAAAAAGGGTGATGGAGACGATGAGCAAAACCGCAATCCCAAGGATGACGGCAACTGTGATTTGTGATCGTGCCATATTTAGGATATGCGCACTTTTGAGGTAAGGTCGGGCCATGCCTGCTCTGGCTGGAACGCGGTGAGCTGGCCACCCTGCAGCAGCAGCTTGTACGTCTGCCCCGAGCTCACACACTCTATGCCGGCATTTGACCCCTCTATCCGCTGGGTGTATGTCCTCGTGAAGTCGCAGATATTGATGTCATTGAAGTTGGTGTACTCTATAGTCGCTTGGTCTCCCTGCAGCACGCCAAAGATGCTCTTGCTGCCATGCTCTGCGATGTAAAGGCGTTGGAACTTGGCGATTCTCCCTTCAAAATTCGAGATGGGAAAAGATGGATTGGTAATCATCTGTGTCAGTGTGCTGATGAGGTTGGCAAGGGGAGTAATGAAGAATGAGTTAAGGAATGAGGGGTCTGGCTGCTCCAGGCTGAGGGGGGTTTTGCTGAAGATGATTGACTCAAGCTTCTTGTTATACCATAAGTTTCCCGCAGCGTCGCATTTGTGGTATTGGCCGTCCTGCTGCTGCGCTCCTGAGCAGCTTTGCACGCCGAAGAGGTCTAAGGCAGCTGTATCTGTAAAGGGAACATTAAAGCTTGCCCCAACTGAGATGCTGCTGCCTTGCTTCAGGACGCAGACATTGTTTGCGTTGTCGCCAAAATAGGTGGATGCCTGCTGTCCGGATGGGGCGAGGTAATCGAGCAGGTTGAGTGTATTTTCCGTCCTGTCGCAGAAGAGGGTGAAGTCTCCCTGCTCCCTAATGGCGAGCATCTGAAGCGCAATCTGTGTCGTTCTCGTCGACCAGCTGCCCGAGGCGCAAAAATCATCCCTGATGAATTGGTCCTGCAAGATGCATTGCGGATTTCCTGAAGGATTGCCGTTGTCTTCTGGGTCGCCGTTAGGATTGACAAAGCATTGTGATTGCTGCGGGCAGAATCCCTGGGCGTCTCCATTAAGGGAGGGCTTCGGCACCGCCTGCTGCCAGCTCTCATTGATGCACCTGAGATTGGACAGGGCGTTCTCCCCTGTTGGGTCGGAAGACTGATCGCCTATGCAGGATTGCCCGTTCCAGCATTGGGAGGGAGCGCAGCATTCAGATTGGGAAGTGGTTGCTGTGTTTTGAGTTGTTGTGGGGGCGCTCTGGAAGGATGATCTGTCCTGCCCTCCTGTTGCCAGCCATTTCTCCCTGAACGAGCAGTAGTAAGTCCCAGTTGGGTCCTGGGCGCAATAGGGGGCGTCAGTAAGCAGCTGCTGCCCGGTGTGTTTGTCAGTATGGGAGAGATACGCATCGTTTCCAGTGTTGTAGTTGCCTTGTGCCACTGCGCAGCCGTAGAATTTGCCCTGATAGTTAACGACACTGGTGGAATTGTTGGTATCATTGATGAAGTTAACGCTTATCACCGGCTCCGAATCCCAGCAGCCGCCAGTCTGATCGTTGTAATACTCATGCGGGTCGTCTGCCTCGCTGCAGCACTTTGTGCCTGTCCACTTGAAGTTTCCTGGTGTTCCGTCAGGGTTCTTGGCGCCCTCGCAGTTCTGCCTGTCCGTAGTGTCCAAGTCAGTGGAGAACCTCTTCGTTGAGAGGCAGTACATTGTTTGGGAGGATGCGCTGATTGAGCTGCCCGTGTGGATGCATTTTCCTTCAGCCTGCGCCCTGCACGCTTCAGAACCGGCGCACTCCGTATATGCTCCATCGCTGCAGAGGTACTCATGCCCCCTGACCGTGAGTGTGGACTGTGTGGAGCCGCAGGGAACCCATGAGGTGCCGACTGAGGATGTGCCGACTGAGAGATACTCTTTGCTCTCGCAGCCGACAGCGACAATGCTGCCAGCGACAGGCAAATTCCACTGCGCATTGCGGAAATTTGCATCCACTGCGCATAAGGATCCTTTTGAGATCATTCCGCAGTCTGTGCTGTCGTCCCCGCAGCATCTCTTGGCTGCGTCTGCCCGGTTGTCAAAATCTGCGCCGTCTATGCAGCCGCACGCCCCGGTGTGGTCGTCTGGATTGGTGATTTTTGCATCCTCGACAGTCTTTGTGGCGGAAGCTGTGCATGCTCCGGGAACGTATGCTGCCTCTGAGAGGTAATAGCTGAAAGTTTCTCCTGTCATTGATCCGGCATCTCCCTTGTTACCGGATGAGTCATAGCATCCTGCTGATTTGGTGAGGCAGGGCGGTGGTGGGGGTGGGGGTGATCCGCCTCCTCCCTTTGCATCAACAAAGATTATCGGAAGAAGGGAAATCATAAAAGAGGCA
>JACQOB010000042.1 GCA_016202745.1 Candidatus Aenigmatarchaeota archaeon
AGGAAGCCTCGCACTTCCTGAGGAACGTGGGCTTCACTGACCTGGCAATCCTTGACAGGCACATAATGAGGAATCTGGTGAGATACAATGCCATAAAGGAGGTTCCAAAGAGCCTTACAAGGAAAAAATACTATTATATTGAAAACAGAATGAAAAGCTTCTGCGCCAGGGTAGGCATACCGATGGACGAGCTGGACCTGCTTTTCTGGTCGGAGGAGACGGGGGAGGTCTTCAAGTGAGGTGATGCCATGGAAAGAAAATATTACGCAACTGTGTATAAGAGCGTTGGGGCGCGGTGGGCTGGAATAAGGGAGCCTTATTATCATACCATAAGCTATAAGCGGAATCCTCTTGACGAACGCGTGGTAAAGGAGTTTGAGGGAAACATATTGGAAGTGGATGGACTGGCCCGTGATTTCATAAAGCAGGCCTCAGGCCCGTAGCACCTTCTTCCCCTTCTCCTTGGGGATTATCCTCAGCCTCGCCCTTGGGAATTTCTTTTCGAGCTCTTTGCCGCCAAAAAGCCTGTCAAGGAACACCGCCAGGGCGGAAATCTCAGAGTGCGGCTGGCCGGTCACGGAGATGTTCCAGTCAGCCAGCTGGTAGATTTCCGGCGGAACCTTCTCCCCGCCCACTATCACAACAATGTTTTTGCCTGTTTTCCTTATTTCACCCGTCTTCTTCTGCACCGGCATGCCATAGACAGTCAGGTGGACCAGCTTCCTGCCACGGTTGCCCAATGACCGCAGTGTCTTGATGGCGTTTAATGTATATTCCGCGGAGAACGAGCCGCCCCACTGCCCTGACACTTTTCCCAAAGTCGCCTCCATTTTGCTGTCCTGCTGGCCGGAGTAGAGCATTTTGTCCGCGCCGAAGGCGCGCGCCACAAGGCCGCAGTGGGTGGTTATCCTGTGGTCCCTCCCGATCCTGTGCCCGAGCCTGAAAACAATCACCGACATAACCACCGAACCTGCCTCCCTCACATAGTCACGTGTATGTACGCCACAACCTTCTTGCCGTCCTTCAGGAACGCGTTGAACAGCTGGACAGCGCGCCGGGACGGCTCAATGAAAAGCTCTATGCTGGTCTGCTCCGCCATCTCCTTCACCCTATCAGGCACGCGCACGCTGCCTTCCTGGCCGGTCCCGATGACCACGACCTGCGGCCTTTTTTCCAGTATCCTGAGGAAATCCTCAAGGGAGAATATGTGCTGCTTCTCCCTGTATTCAACCTCGCCGCCCCACCAGACGAGCACGTCCGAATAATAATCCCTCCCGCTGATCCTGATTTCGCCATAATCAATGGAGTCTATCATAGTAACCTGTATGGGCTGGAAAGGCTAAATAAAGCCGAAATGCCCTGCAACGCTTTTATAGAACTTTACACATAATTTAACCATGGCAAGGGGTATTGAGCAGGGCTTGATGATTGCCGTGGCTGCCATCGTGATACTTATCATCGCGCTTGTTGTGCTTACCATATTCGGCATAGGCCTCAAGCCGATAGAGAACATATCCTCGTTCAGGAACAACTGCATGATTGCCGCAAGGTCGTCCTGCCTGGCAGGCGCGCTGCCCATCAACTGGCAAAATAATGTGCAGACGGACAATGGCCCGACTTCATGCGCCAGTGAATGTGGAAATTCCTGCAGTTCCCTGATTTGCTGACGGTGTGAAAATGATAGGGGACCTTTCTGAGCCGATAAAGATAACGATCGCCATAGTGGTGATACTGGTGGTGGCCGTGGTTGTCCTCGGCATCTTTGTCTTCAACATAGGGTCCGTGGTGGACCCGGTTGTCAACGCAAGGAGCACGTGCATACAGAGGGCTGTAGCGCAGTGCGCAGTCACTAACGCCCCCCCTCCTGACTGGGACGTGCAGTTCAACGTGAAATGCAAGGGTGTAGATACGCCGCTTTCCTGCTCTGCCCTTGTGGGTTCAAGTGATTGTGTCGCAATAAAAAGGAACGAGCTGAGTCCAACGGCAAAGTGTCAGTAATTTCTCACACCTATAAAAGCGTGCTGCCACATATAGAATAATACGGGGTACAGTGCGGAGTGCAAAGCGGCAGCATGCGGGGCTGGTTTTCATGGAAGAGAAAGAAATAATGGGGATGATCACATCTGAATACTCGTGGGAGCAGATCATCTACAAGATAGTCTCGCTGGATAGCCTGGACCCATGGAACGTTGACATAACGAAGCTGACAAAGGGCTTCCTTGTGTACATAGGGAAGATGAAGGAGCTTGACTTCAAGATACCCGCCAAGTACGTCATAATCGCCTCGGTGCTGCTGAGGATGAAGTCCGATGGCCTGCGCGTGCTGGACATCCTTTCTGTAGAGGAGGCCGCCAACGGGACTGAAATTATCCAGCAGACGAACGGCAACGGCCACGAAAAGCTTGATTTGGGCCCGCTGGAGCTGCCAATGAGGCGCCAGCCAACCAGGAGGGTGATGGTGGCCGAGCTCATCCTCTCCCTGAGGAAAGCGCTGAAGACCGAGGAAAGGAGGATCGTGAGGCACGCCAGGGCGCGGGGCCAGATACACATAACCGAGGAGGACATAGAGGAGAGGATAGCCGACCTCTACAGGAAGATTGACATGCTGCTGATGAAGATCAAGAACGAGGAGATATCATTCTCCAGCCTTGTCGGGAAGTGGGAGAGGGACGCAGTCGCCGGGGCCTTCCTGCCGCTCATCTACCTCTACCACGACCAGAAGGTGCAGTGCAGGCAGGAGAGGCTCTTCGACGAGATCTTCATAAAGAAGGGCGAGGCACAGGCTGCCTCCGGGAAGGCTGTGCAGAAGGGTGTAAAGAATATAAAAATCAATAAGAAGTGATTTCTTAGGTGCTGGCTTGCATACACATAACAAAGCCAGACTGGGAATGTAGGTGCTGGCTTGCATTTAAAGTCCGACTTGAATCAATAGGATAAAGTCGGCAGGCAAGTAAAGCCAGACTGGGAATATTAATCAAGAACAACAAGAAGTAGATGGTTATGGAACACAAGAAACTGCTCGAGGCTGCATTATTCGTATCGCCGAAACCCATAATGCTCACCGACCTCGGGAAGATACTCGGCGTCCAGTCAATCGGCTACGTGAAGGGGTTGATAGACGAGCTGCAGAAGGGCTGCGCCGACAGGGGAATTGAGATTGTCAACACCCCAGAGGGCTACCAGATGCAGGTGAGGCCTGAGTTCCTTGACAAGGTAGGGCACCTCAACCCGCACTCAGACCTGTCAGAGGGGTGCAAGAGGACGCTGGCCCTGGTCCTGTACAAGGAGCCGGCAAAGCAGTCCGAGATCATCAAACTGCAGGGCAACAAGGCCTACAACTACATCAAGGAGCTGTACAAGCGCGGCCTGATAAAGGCGGAAAGGGAGGGCCACACGAAGATCCTGAAGGTCACGCAGGAGCTTGAGAGCTACTTCGGCCTGCCAAAGGAGAAGATTAAGGAGCAGCTAAAGGTGGAGAGCCAGCAAAACCTTTAAGCATCTTCATTGTCAGGTTGTGTGCATTTGCCTGCTTTGAGTACCCAATCCAGCTTTCAAGGCTTCTTATCATATTATCCTCCCGAGTAATTTCTTTTCTATCATATTTATCCATGAAAACAAATATTCTTTTTTCCATTTTCCTTATGTTTGCTTTCTTCAGAAGTTTATGGTGGTAGAACACCCTGAAACCGAGGAACTTTGTGCCTTTATGGAGTGGATGGATTTTTGATTTCTCAGGGTGAAGCCCAAGATTTATCGTTTTCAGGAATTCAATTATTTGTTGCGTCTATGCAGAAGCGTGGTTTGGGTCCTGGCTTCTGTTTGTTTATCAGAGCAGCATAGTCTGTCTGTATCCCTGATTTCCACCTGAAATATGTTCTCTTTGGAACTCCTATCACTTTCCTTATGTCTATGTCCTTCCAGCCCTCTACCAACTTTACCTGAATGAACGCTATCTTATTCTCTCTTTTCATATACCCACCTCTTTATTCTGTTAGGTGGGTGCCACTAATAGGGATAGATCAGCGGCTTTGGGAGCTTATTCAAAACGCCTTATTCTCTAACCATTTCACAGGAAGATCATTCAGGTAGTGGTTATACACCAGCTTCCTGATATTGTAGCGGCATGCTTCGG
>JACQOB010000044.1 GCA_016202745.1 Candidatus Aenigmatarchaeota archaeon
ATATCGTGCAGATAGTATCGTTGCTTTCTGAAAATCCTGAATCCTACATGTTCCATTATCCAAACATACATTTAACTAAATTGCAGGCAGAAGCCATGAATATGCCTATTATTACATGGAAGACCGAAGGAGAAAAAGAGAAGGAATTAAAGGACCTTAAAGGAGCCCTTGAAGCGATAAAAAATGAGGTAGATATCGTCTCCGCAGGCGCCCTGGCAAGCCAGTACCAGTATGAGAGGGTGAAAAAGATCTGTGATGAACTTGGTCTTGAGGTCTTCACGCCTTTGTGGCATATAAACCTGGAAAAGCACTGGAAAAATATTCTTAAATCAGGTTTTGTAGTGATGGTGACGGCAGTGGCATGCGAGGGTTTGGGAAAGGAATGGCTCGGGAGGATTATAGATCATGAGGCTTTCGAACAGCTGAAATCATTGAGTGAAAAATACAAATTCCACCTTGGGTTCGAGGGCGGCGAGGCTGAGACGCTCATCCTGGACGGGCCAATCTTCAGAAAGAAGCTTGTCATACAGAAATCAGAGATTGTATGGGACGGGAAGACCTCTTCTGGCTGCGTACAGGTCAAAGGGGCTGCCCTGGCGGATAAAAACTAAATTAATATCCCATTATCCAATTATTAATGATTGTATGGGCGGCTATGAACTTACAGGACTAGTTTTAGGAATATTATTCTTTGCGGTAAGCATCTTACTTGTCCTTGGCACGGCCAACGCACAGACGGGGGGATATTGCCTGTTTACAGCGCCAGCCCTGCCTGACATAGATCCTGATTTCACCACGGCATTGCCATATGACAGCAGGGCCATGCTTTTCACAGGCACCGGCCAGGGGACATTATGGTATGCATTCGAATCATGTGGCAGGGAATATAATACTGGAGGCTTAGCCTGCGGCGCAGGCCCTGGTCAGGGGCAGAATAAGGACATATTGTATTCATCAGACGGGGGTTCTACATGGAACCAGCTTGATCTCTATAAAACATACAACCTGTTTGAGGCCAGGCGCACAAACAGCCTGCTTTACAGGTCCTCAGACCAGACAATCTGGGCTGCCACAGAAATCGCTGGCGGTGCAATTCCCATACCAGGCATCTTCAAGATTACAACAACGCCGTCCGTAAGCGCTTCATATACCAGCGATGTGCCAACAAGGGTTGCAGGCCAGGCGTCGTCACGGGCAATTGGTATTGCGATAATTCCTGCGGGCCAGGCAAACGCTGGCATTTATGCTGTTGCGGACAGGGCTGGAAGTTATGCAGAGGTATACAAATCAGCAAATGACGGGGCCACGTGGGCCTATACAACGTCAGCATTGCCCAACAGGGGCGTTAACATAGCGGCACAGAAGATACTTGCAACCAGCACAATTCCGAGCCACCTTTATGTGGGGACTTCAGATGGCCGTGTTTACATCTCAAACGATGGCGGGACAGCGTGGACAGATACCGGAATTCCTGTAAGCCCGGCCCCTGATTGCATAAGCAGGGTCCATGATATAATGGAATTCAATGGGAATGTCTATGTTTCCGGCCGTAGATGCTCGGGAAGCACGCTAAGCGGCGTATTCAAAAGGGGCAATACAGCTACAGGCAGCGAAGCCTGGACGCAGCTTCCGGCCATACCAAACGATTTCCAGGGGAACAGCGTCACAGCAATGCATGGTACAGGCACATCCACCCTTTATGTGGGCACAGACCCGAATACAAATGTTTATGTAACACAAAATGACGGGACAACATGGAAGCCCGTAAACATTTTCCCTAATGCAGAATCAACATACTATTCCCCAAACCCGATAGCCTCAATAAGGACAGACCCCAACGGCTTGTTGTATGTAGCCACATCACTTGAGGGCTCCTCAACAATAAGCGGCCGGCTTTATAAAGTATCCGGGACGTGCAACCCTGCAAACCTTGTTGCTATAGCGAACACTTTCTGCTCAGCCTGGGCCAAGACTACTGATTTACCCGCCAACTATATAGGCAACATTTTTGGACCTATGAGGGCAAGCTCATATTCAACAGCTGGGCCTACTGGAACAATTTTTGTGGGCGGCGCAGATAATAACGGCGCGCGCATAGACCGAAGCACGGATGATGGCGCTTCATGGCCAGGAAGATTCAATGGGGCTGATGCAGCAGAGTTCAGCCCCACCCTGCCATCATCTGGCAGCCAGGTCAGGGCGATGGTGGCCACATCAGGCGGGGGGGAGGTATATGCAGCCACATGGGTAGATACGGCACCGGCAAGTGACGGGTCAGCCATTTACAGGCTGCCCACGCCATCAAGCGCACAATGGGTGAAAGTCGGCGGGACCCTGCCAGACAAATTAGCTGCTGATATAATCCAGGCCGGCAGCTTTGTTTTCTTTGTCACAGGAGCAGCAACAGACGGCGCATCTTCGGGCGGGATATGGAGGACGCCATTGGGGGGTTCAGCATGGACTGTTATGACCAATCCCCCAGCGCCCTTTTCCCAGGTTAGCCCGTATTCCGGCATCAGTACAATAGAGCCCATCACAGTGAGCGGAACACCTTATCTTTACCTGGGCACAGATGACGGCTATATTTTCAGGTCCACACAGGATGACTGCACCCTTAGAAACTGCCTGACAATATCAGCAGGCAATAGTTGGGTAAAGATGACTGACATATTAATAGGCGGGAGCAGAGGGTCTATATTGGACACTATAGGGAGCGGCGGGACAATTTATGCGCTTGTCTCCAAGAATAGCGGGATATATGTTTACAAGAGCAGCGATGGGGGCAGCAACTGGTCTCCAGCAGCTGACCTGCCCGGGTCCAATCTTGGGGCATCTGGGTACAGCGTATCTGGCATTAAACTCTTCGCAGATGCTTCAGGAATAATTTTCGTAGGGTCCAGCCTTGCAGGCAACCTTTTTGCCAGCAACGACCAGGGCACGACCTGGAAGTTTCTGGGCGCTTTCAGGCCTGATGAAATAGCCTCTTTCTTGTTTGATTCAGTTGGACCTTCCCAAAAGGTGTTTCTGTTTGCGCCTGCAACAATTTTAGGCCTGTCCACAGGATATAGTGCTGTATGCAACAGCGACATGGTACCTCCAACCTATTCCTGGTCAACCCCCGCATCCAACCAGTACTTCAGAAACAATACGGGCATAAGCATCGACGTAGGCATAACTGACCCTGCGGTAAGCGCCGGCATGCCTGCATCAACAAGCTGCAACTTCCTCATTGACGGCGGGGCTTCCGCCTACTCCGGAGCAGTAAGCTACACGCCCGGAGGCGGCTCGCCGCCCACTACAGCCACATGCTCAGGTGTGATATCGGTGAACCTGGCTGGCGGCACGAAATCGCTGACCGTGCAGGTGGCTGACAGCAGCGGCAACAGCCAGCTATCCCCTGCAAGGAACATCATAATAGACACAGCCTTCCCGTCATACGCCTGGGTCAACCCGCCAGCCGGGCAGGCATACAGGAACACCCACCAGGTCCCCGTGTTAGTCACAATCACGGACAACGGCGACTTCCCGACATCGCAGCCTTTGCCAGACTGCGACATTGAGGTGACCGACCCGGCCCTCAACCCGATACTTGCGGGTTTCACGAAGAGCATTACTTACACCAGGACGGGCGCGGGAACCGCGACTTGCTCAGGCTCAATAACAATAACAAGCATGACCTCAGGGACGTATTACATGACCGTGAACGTGACTGATTTGGCAGGCAACAGCCGCCCTTCATCGGCGAGGGGGTTTGACGTTGACAATTTCCCGCCCGGTTACGCATGGAACCAGCCAGTCCCCTCTACCTCATCAGGCCCGTATTACAAGAACGGCGCAGTCATACCCATTGACGCAAGGGCAGACGACGCCATTCCAAGCGCCGGCTTCCCGGCCAGCCAGCCTCTGGTCAATTGCGATATTAAGATTGACCGCAATACAGTAGGATTCACGCCAAGCGTGGCATACACAAACCTTGGCTTTGATGCAGTAAGCGGCACGTATGCGGCCACATGCATAGGCACAATAACCATCACGCCTGGGCTTACAGACGGTGAACATAACATAACGGTCAACGTCACAGACGCTTTGGGCAATTCAGCCAGGTCGCAGAACAGGTCAATAAGGATAGACAACAACGCACCCAGGGTCCAGATGTCCATAGACGATCCAATCCGGCCTGGCGCGCCATATACAAGAAACATAGCCGGCCTGATAAAGATTTACCTGAACATGGATGATTGGCCAGGCTCAGGGGTGAACATGAACAGCTGCCGGTTTGCCAACACGCAGGCAGGCCTTGCTGCTGCGCCTTCTGAGCCGTGCCCGGCGACGTCAGCGACACCAAAAGCGTGGATACTCGCCAATCCTGAGTCAGAGGGCGACAAGATAGTCTGGATAAACGTGTCTGACAACGCCAGGAATGTGAATATAACCAATGATACCATCACGCTGGATTACACGCCCCCCACGCTTTATGCATATGCGCCAACCGGCTGCGCCTATGTGGAGCCAGGCCCGCCCAGGCAGACATGCTGGACCAGGCAGTCCAATATAACATACCATAATTTCACCATGCAGGACATCAGCTCAACAAACCCACCCACCTGGTACACAAGCAGGCCTGTTGTCAGCAACCTTTCATTCGTACTGCAGGGATCAGCCCCAGGCAGCACTGCATGTGGCGTAACTCCTGGCTTTTGTGCCAGTGGAGATGAGATAAGGTCTAGGGCAACAAACCTGGTACCGCTCGTTTACCTCTCCCCAGTCCTGTTCTCGGATGTAATGTATAACGATAACTATGTAAATATCACTGACGTATGGTGCCATGATGACAATGATTACACCCGCCGCTGTGATAACGATTTCGGAAATGAGATCCTCAGGGCTGTCTGGAATGCCACCACCTCCCCCCCGCCCTCGCTTGCGGAGCAAAACTACACCATATGGCTTGCCACACAGGACGGCGCCAATAACACCAATCCCGGCCCAACAGGCAACAACTGGATCGAAATGGCAGGCTGGTATTTCAAGACAGACAACTCGCCGCCTGTGATAACCATAACGGCAACCTCATCCCCCTCGGGCGTTAACGCAGTCAGCACATGGACAAACGAGAGCGTCACGGTATCGGCCTCGTGCACTGATTCAAGAAGCGGCTGCGACCCTTCCACATTGCTGCTTACATCCCAATTCCGGACAGGCTTGTCTCCAATAGACTGCTCAACCCGGGCATATACCGTCCCCGGGCCGCTGGTATTCTCCGTAAGCATTAATTCCAACTATTCGATATGCGCCAGGGCCAGGGACAGGGTGGGAAACCTCGGCTATGCATTGATCAACGTGAACCAGGAAAACGTCTTCAAGCCCGTTGTGAACAGGACGGAAGTCACCCCTGTTTTCAGGCTAAACAAGGGCAATTACACCAACCAGACGCAGTTCAACGTCTCATGGGATGGCTATGACCCGCTGCCTCTGCAGCCTGGGGCTGCCTCAGGGCTCAGGGACTTCTACAGCGTGCAGTTCAGCGAAAGGGACCCCTCTGGCATGCTTACAGTCCAGACAACAAACTGGATGCAGTCAGGTGCTCCGGTTGCGCCTACCACAGGCAGATGGAAGCTTTTCGGGAACACGCTGCCCGATTCGCCTGAACCCGTTAAGGACAATTACACATACAACTTCAGCGTGACAGCGAGGGATGTAGCGGGCAACATAGGGGGCATGAATTCCACTGCAGTAATTGTTGACATAACCAAGCCCGCCTGCACTGTTTCGGTGCAGCCGCAGCTGTGGGTGAATGCAAACCCGATAATGAGTGACATAATCGTCACGGGCCAACTTAATGACGGCGGGTCTGGCGTGCAGCACGCTGACATAAACGTGAGCGTTTCTCCTGCAGGGTGCGCAACCCTGCCTGATTACGCCGAAGCCGCCACGGCAGGCGATGAGATAGCCTCAATAAACAGGATCTATACGGCAGCCGACCTGTCAAGCGGCCCCACCCATGGGTGCACATTCACCTTCACGTGCCAGCCTGTTGACAATGTCGGCAATGTCGGGCCAGTGCCAGCCTCCGTGAGCACAACAGTGGATGCCGAACCTCCGGAGGCAAGCTCAAGCCTTGAGGTTGGCCTGGGCGAATGGACAAACAAGCAGCAGTTTGATGTTAACTGGACAGGATCAACAGACGCCCTGGGC
>JACQOB010000006.1 GCA_016202745.1 Candidatus Aenigmatarchaeota archaeon
ACGTAAAGGGTGCAGGTTATGGTGTCGTTCTCGGTGTCGTTGGCTGTTATGGTGTAGTTGAAGTCCCTGGACCAGGAGCCTGATGTCGGGTTGACAAGGGCGTTGGTTGTGTTAACCTGGGGGGCGAGGTTGTCGAGGAAGTAGCGGACTGAGAAGTTTGTCAGGTTGCTGTTGTAGCTTGTCAGGGTCGCGCTGATGTTTATCGAATAGTTGCCTTCGGGCTTTCCTGTTGAATTCAGCGTGCAGTTGTAGTGGGATGATATTTCCGTAATCGGGGAGCAGGCAAATGTGGAGCCGTTCACATGCACATGGTCGGCGAGATTTGTCACGCCGGTAAGGTTCCCATCAACAGAGCAGTCGGTTGGTATCGTGAAATTGGTCACTACCTGGTTTGTCACGTTGAAGGTGGATAAGGCAGCGGGCTGGAGCAGGTTCACCTTCAGCTGACCGAGGACAGTGAAAGTCTGGGAAGAAGACAGGTTGGCATCCTTATAGCATGCATCCTGGTTTGTTCCGCCCCTCCACAGCTCGGTGCCAGCGGCATAGGAGCAGGTGGGGTCAAAATACAGGTTTAAATGACCTGTGGCATTGGTGAAATTCTGTGTGCCGGCGTCAAAGTTGACACCATTAGTAGTGACCCAAATTGAGCCGTTGCCATTGTCCGCCAGGAAGGAGCCGTTGTCCGTGTCCCTTATCCTGACTGAGAAGAGGCTTGTGGAACTACCGGTCCTGTTTATGGTTACGCCGCTGCCTGTGATAAGCGTCACAGCAACATCATCCCTTTCGGTTGTCCAGTTCTTCACGCTGGTCTCATTTGTCAGGCTGTAGGAATCCGTGGCGTTGAATTTGAAATAGATAAGGGGGCCTGAGGTGAAGTCACCGCAGACGAACATCTTATAGAAATTAAGGTTTGTTTCTGAAGTACAGCTGGAGCAGGTCTGGGAGTCTACAGGCGTGTATGAGTTTCCATCAAAAGATCTCCACAGGGTAACGTTTACCGAATCACCGGAATCAGGGTCCCTGACTGTCACATTGAATGTTATGTTCTCCCCCCAGCCAGCCACGGAGACATTCACGTTGTTAAGCGTCAGCTGCGGCCTTTCCCTCAGCTGCAGCGCATTCTCCCTTGTGATGAAGGAGCTATTGTGAAAATTGGCTGTCGTGTTCATTGTGATGTTCCAGAAGCCAAGGGATTGGGATGTGCTGTCCCACGAGCAGTTGTATGTGCCGTTGTTCAGGTCAGACGCAGGCTCGGGCGAGCACGAATTGGTTGTCCCGCCCTGTATTATCTTGTAGATTACTGTGGCTGCTGTTGTGCCTCCGCATGCCGAATCCCTGTCGTTTGCCGTCCCCCTTATCTGAATTGCAGACCCTCTCTGGAACGCCTCCCCGTTGGGATTCGTGACATTCGTCACAAATTCGGACTGGACTTGCAGGGTGAGATTGGAGGAGTTTGCCGGGAAGTAGCAGTTGTTTGTGCCTGTGTCCCTGAATTCAGCTATCCATTTCTGGTTGCCCACCTCGAATTTCGTGGGGCTGCAGCTTGGGTTGAAGTTCGTGCTGATGTCGCTGTTAGGGTCTGTAGCAGGCCCGGCAATGCGCGAGAACAGGCTGCCGTTGACTGTCACGAAGAACGCGCCGTCAAATCCTGATCCTATGTCCGCACCGGTGAAGTTGTCGCGGATCCTTACGGTGAGGGTGGTCGTGTTTGACCCGACCCTGCTGACGTTGGTGTTGTTGCCGGCCTGGTGGACGAAATTCACATTCCTCCTTGTGACATTTATGGTCTGGACAGAGGTCTCATTGGTAAGGTTGTCGCTGTCCGTTACGTTCACCTTCCAGTACCATGTCTCGTCTATGTCAGTGCATACAGAATATGTCCTGGTGAAGGTTACAGTTGAATTCACGCAATCGGTGCACGTCTGCAGGCTCCTCTGCGTGAATGCTGAATTGTCCGGCGAGTCCCATAAGCGCAGGGTCAGGTTGTCGTCATCGTCCGTGACGTTCACAGTGAAGCTGAATGTGGCGCCCCATGGCGCTGAGGATACATTGGAAGCTGCGCCAAAAATCAGCGGGTTTATCTGGTAGAAATAAGCATTGAGCGTCGTCACATTGTCTGGATTATAGTTTGTGCCGCTCGAGTTGAATGTTACATTGAAGAAGCCGCCCGTCAGGTTTGTAACGTTCAGTGTGCCGTTGTAGGAGCCGTTACCGATGTTGAATGCGGGCGAAGGCACGGACAGGTTTCGTGCTGCATCATGGCTGCTAATGAAATATATGGTGGAGCCTGATATGAAAACTGAGCAGTCATCGGTGACATCACCCAGGAAGGTGACATTCTGGCCATTTTGGAAATGAACCCCATTTAGCGGGACCTTAAGGGAATTGGACAGCCTGCCTATTACTGTTATGCTCTGGTTGCTCGAGTTCGTGTCCTTGTAGCACGCGTCTGTCCTCACGCCTCCTTTCCATACCTGCGCCCCGACAGCCACACCGCAGTTGGGATCAAAGCTCAGGTTGAAATGACCTGAGCCGTTGGTTAGGGAAACATTCCCCTCGCCAAATGCAGTCAGGTTGGTCGTGAAATACATGGTCGTATTGACACTGGAACTTACATTGACCCCCTTGTCAGTGTCATTTATCCGCAGTACTAGGAGTGTGGAATTTGAACCTGTCCTGTTGACCTCAACGCCATTGCCCTGGATTAAATAAACTGTGACATCGTCCTTCTCGACGGTGAAGGGTGTGGATGGCGTCTGGTTGGACAGCTGGCCGTCGCTAAGGTTGAACCTGAAGTACTGGGTTGTTATGTTGCTGCAGGTGAACTGGGTGTAGTTGAACGTAACATTAGTGTATGAGCCACAGGCAGCGCAAGTCTTCCATTCGATAAGCGTGAATGTGGTGTTGTCGGGAGACAGGTAGAAGGTGACATTTACGTCATCGCTGTCTGTGTCCCTTGCCTCCACTGAGAAATTGAACATCTCGCCGAAGCCGCCGGTGGAGGGGGCATTGTTTATTGCCCTGAAGTCAGGCGCTGTATTGTTTTGCGCAAGAAGCCTGAACGTGTTCGCCTTGAATATTGTCCTGTTGTTGTAATTTGAGACGTTGAACACCTGCACTGTGACATTGTAGAACCCTGTGCTGGCGCCTGTGGAATTCCACACACATGAATAATTGCCGCTTCCGAGGGAGGTGACATTGGGTGCGGCACAGTTGAAGTTGTCTCCTGTGACCGTGCTGGTCATAGTCACATTGATGGCAGCGTTATTTATCTCCTGCGTACAGTCGCTGACGACGCTCACGTTTATTGACACATTGTTTCCCTGCGTGAAGCTGTCGCCATTGGGGAACGGTATGGCTGGCGCGAAGCTGCCGGAGATGTTGAGGGAGAAGTTGACTGACTGGTTGTCCTTATAGTTGGAGTCGCCGGACGTCAGGCCAAGCCAGTTCTGCTGCCCCACCTCAAACGAACAGTTGGGGTTGAAGTAGAATTCCGCCACTGAGGATGTGTTGGTAGTATTGGAGCCTGTAGTTATGAAACTGGTAACATTTGTTACGTTGAACGTTACTGAAACGGAAGGCGTGGAGATGTTGGCGCCTGCATCAATGTCATACACAAAGACCGCCATGCGGGTTGTGTTGCTGCCCGTCCTGTTGGCAATCGAATTATTGGTCGTGCTGTAAAGCCCGATGTTTATGTCATCCTTTTCCACAGTGATTGTATCCGTGCCGGAGCTCTCAGTGGTGTTCAGCGCAAACTTGATGAACCAGGTGCCCTGCTGGCTGTTGGTGAAGTTCCTCAGGAATGTGTATTGCTGCTGGCTGCAGCCCGTGCATGTGGTGGGCGTTGCGTTGGCGCAACTGGACAGAGGCCCGCCAAGGCAGTCAACAAAGGAGCCTGACGCGGTCTTCATCGAGAAGTTCACGTTGAATGTGGGGGTGGCGTTGCCCGACGTGGCCAGCACGCTGAAGTTCCACTCGGGCCTGCCCCAGCCGTCTGTTGAGGGTGTTGCTGTTATGTTCTGCAGGTTCTTGTAAATGTTGAGGAAGAAAAGGCCGGCCTCTGTTGTCTTGGATTTTATGGTGAAATTGTCATAATAGTTTGAAAGATTTGAATTCATTGTCACGTTATAATACCCGGCCGGCCCGACGCTGGAATCCCAGCTGCACCTGTAGAGGCCGGTCACCGGGGAATTTATAGTAGTGCAGTTGAATATCTGCGCCGGGGTGTAGTTGTATGTGTAATTAACTGTCGCGCCGCCAAGCTCAAGGCTGCAGTCATCAAATACTGTCCCGATAGTGTCTATTACATCCCGCTGTGTGAAGTTCACCGCACCAGTAGGGTCTGTTATGTTTATCCTCTGGTCGCCGCGGACAGTGATGTTTCTGATGAAATACGATGATGTGTCATTGTCGTTGTATATCCCCGTCACAGTGTCATTGAATGTTATCTTCCATTGCTGCTCGCCCACCTGGAACCTGGGTGCGCCCGAGTATTCGTCGGCGCATGTGGCATTGAAATTGAATACTGCATGGCCGGTGCTGTTTGTGGCATTTATGTACCGCGAGTCGGTGTAATAGGTGACATTGTTAGTGGTCACGTGGAACTTAACCCCGAATGACTGGAGGATTGTCCCGTTCTTGTCATTTATTATGAAGCCAATCTGCGTTGTCTGGTTCGCGCTCCTGTTGGCCACAAGCCCTGTGGGTGCCAGGCTGGTTATCGAGGTGTTTTCCTTGTCAACGCTGAATGACCTTGCTGTCGTTGTGTTCGTGTTCCCACCGCCATCCGTCGCGTTGAACTTGAAAAACCAGGTGCCTATGTCATCGCTTCCCGGGTCCCACACAAAGGAAAAGTTCTTGAGGCTGTCAGTGGTCAGGAAGAGATCATCGTCAATGAACAGCCAGTTTGACTGGTCAGTGCTCCTCCAAGCAGAGATGTTGACGCTGCTGTCCGCGTCCGAATCGACAGTGATGTTGAACGTGAAGTTGAACCCCCAGCCTCCATAGGTCAGGTTGGTTTCAGTCGAGTTCACCTTCGGGTTGTCAAGGAATATTGATTTTGCCGGGCACAGGACCTGGAGGGTGGTTGACTGGACAACGGGTGTGGCGTTCTCGCCCGATGTGGCGTTCATCCAGAATGTGTAAGTGCTGCCGCACGGCGCTGTTGTGTTGATGGTGTAGTTGGCGATGCCGCTGCTGAAGTTCGCCAGGGTGCCAAGGTAGGTCTTGTTGCTTATGTGGCCTGTGGAATTGTATACGGTGAAATTCCCGGTGGAATTGATCTCCACAGTCACGTTGGAAGCGCTGCCAGGTCCGCCGTTGGTGACAGTTGTGTACATGGATATGTTGACGCTCTGGTTGGCGCTTGAGGAGGATGTGATGGACGCCATGGACAGCGAAGCGCCGCAAAAGAGGCCTGTCGTGTACGTCCTGTCTGTGAAGACATAGGTTGCGTTGGTGTGGTTCGCCTGGAAGACGCCCATCTTGCCGGTGGGGGTGGAGGGCGAGAGGTTTATCGTGTAGTTGAATATTTTGGCCACAAGCCTGCCTGTCGGGATCGTGAAGTTCCTGTTTCCGTCCCATATAATTACTGTTGTTGACCCGGAGCTGTTTGCCGGGGTGAAGTCCTGTGCCCCTATGCCGCTGGGGTATATCTCTGTTACATTGAACCGTGTGCCGTTCGCATTCCCTTTGTTGAAGGCCTCCAGCGATGCGTTTACTGTCCCGCAGGACAGCGCTGTTGGGAAATCATACTCCTTCCACTGGCCCTCAGTGTTGTTCAGGTATTTCCTGGTTGTCTTGAGCCACGTGCCGTTCACCTGTAATGTTACCCTCTGTTTTGTCCACCACTGGCCTTTGTTCACGGATGACTGCCCCACAAGGCTCTGGTAGAAGACCTTCCCTCCGGGCGTGAAATTGCCAATATCGCCTACGGTGGATGTTATGTTGGTCAGATCCGTAAGCCCGTTTACGGTTGTTATCATGGTCAGGGGTGTCGGGCTGAAGGTCCATCTCACTTTGTATCCCTCCACAATGGAACCAACCGGATAACCTAGGTCTGGGGCGCGGGAAAAGTTGGCCCTAGTTACGTTGATGCCTGCCGGTATTGTCATGTCCACAAGATAGACGCTTTCGCCTCCATCGGTTGTCGCAGACCTCTCGCTGAACTGCAGATTCATTAGAGTCCCGGCGCTCACAGTTGTGACATTCAGGACCGGGTTCGGGCTTCCGCCGTGCGCGTTATTCACCGCTCCGCCGCATGTTCCAGTGCTGTCTGCCTTTGATACACCCTGCTGGATACCTGTAACAGGGTCAATCCACACAACATCGGTCAGGTAGCTGCCCGGGACATTTACATCCTCTGGCCCGAAGACCCTTGCGGCAGACATGAAGCATGTCGATGTCGCTATTTCCCTGTTGTTCCAGATTATTGTGTCAGAGTCAAGCGAATCATTTCCCTCGCCCTCGATTACTGTCGAATTTGACAGCCCGTTTTTCCCGGTTATGAACAATGAAATATTTGCAGTCAGGTTGTAGTCGCCGTAATTGCACACCTGAAGCTTGAAATGCTCGCTTGATGATGTCCCGTCACATGGCGTGACAAAGGCCGGAGCCGTATAGATTACAAGGGGCTGTGCTGTGCCATCCCCGGAGTCCTGAAGTGTGAAATCCTTGGTGTAATTGATTTCATTATAGCCGGTGCCGTTGTGCTTGATCTGGACTTTTGCGGTGTACGTCTTTTGCGTTGCGCTGTCCGGCACATCAAACCTCCACAAAAGAGCATTCTCATTGTAATTGGGCTGCGTGGCTGCCTGGTCTATGGTGACAGGCTGCGTCTGGTTGTCCTGGAGGAACCAGCTTAATGGTGTTGTGCCATCCAGGAGATAGACGCTTATGTTTGCTGCCCTGTATTGCGATGTGTTATAATTGGCCAGCGGGACCACAATTGACGCTCTGTGGCCCTTGACAACATAGCCATCCTCCCCTGCAGCCGAATAGACTTTTATGTCCCTGACCAGGTTCACATCAGTGCAGTTTATTACCCTGATGCCAATCACGTTTGAATTGTCAAGGAACCTGCCGGGGAACTGCTGTGAGGTGTACTTAAGCGAATATTTCTTCGTTGCAGTGGTATCTGTTATGTTCACGCTCCTGTTCGCAAGGTAGCAGTGGTCAACCCCTGCATCGCAGTCCACATTGTCATTTCCAAGCTCGCTGGCCAGCGTTACATCATTTGCCTGGCCGTTCCAGTAATTGAACCCGGCATAAGGCAGGCTCTGGAATACAGCTTCGCCCTCAGGCTTCACCTGGAGCCTGACAGTCTGCGAGGTGGAATCGGAGTCATGAGCAAGGTCGAAATGGACTATTGAGATATTGTAGGGCTGGTCCCTGCAAAGCGTCATCTGGTCTGACACATTGAGCACAGAGCCGTTCCAGTTGAACTGCCATTTCACATAATAGAAGAAAGCCGCGTCAGCGGCCAGCGTCCACGCCCTGCCCTCGCTGAACGACTGGACATGGTTGTAATCAATCCTTGCGGGGCCGAGGAGGTAGAGCGCCGGCGATATGTGCGGCGGTTCAAAGGTATACTCAACTGTTGCGGTTTCACCGGGATCCAGGTCGCCAAGATGCCATGTTATTGTCTTGACGGTGCCGTTGTCCGAAACGAAGCCGCTTGTTGTCACGTTGAACTCGCTTGGCAGGTATTCGGTTATCGTGGCGCTGTCCGCGCGCACATTAGAGGTGATATTTATGGTTATGCTTGTTGGCTCAAGTTTGATTATCGTTGGGGCTTCCCTGACGATGTCAAACTCGACGAAACTCCTCACATCGAAATTCGTGTCATAAGTGGATGTGTAGCCGAGATTGGTTACCTCTGCATGGATTTCGTAAGTCCCTATTTCCTTGACTGTGTAGTGGAATGTATAGGTCCCGTCCCCGTTGTCTGTCACTGTGCCGGAAGATGTTGAGAAGGGCGTCATGTCGCCTTGCGGATCAGTTATGCTTACCCTGACATCCGCGCCGGCTATGGGAGATCCGCCGAGGTCAAGCACGCCTACCGTGACTGTTGCGTTTTCCCCCGGCCTGTATATGCCCTTGTCGGTGTTCACATTTACCAGGCCAATTGTTATGTTTTCCTCGGCCTCGGCCACCTGTGAACCGAAAGTTGATATGGCTCTTAAGGTGTAGGAACCTGGCCTGTAGCTTCTTTGGGTTTCCAGCCTGACTATGTCCTTGCCGCCGGCATTGTCCGCGGCAAGCTGTTTTTCATTCCCTTCGGCATCGATAAGATATGCCTCTGTATGCGATGGCACGGCCGGATTCGAATTGCCGTCAACGGCATCAATTCCGATCTCCACAGTTTCCCCCAGTGCATATGTTTTCCTTCCTATTAGCCTGATCTGCGGCTTGCCATTCAGGGCTTGCGTTGCATCCCGCTGCCCGATTGTCTGGTTGTTTTGCACCGACACTTCAGAGGGGTTAAGGTATGCCGATTCGTCTCCGCCAAACAGGGCAGCCACATCATCAGATTCCTCTATCTCCGCCGCGAGCGCCGCCGCACCGTTTTCGTCCGTGAATGCGACACCGGCAGGCTGGCCGTTCACATGGAATTCCACAAGCATGCCTTCAAGTGGCGTCCCGTCATCCATCGTTAGCACAGCCCTAATCTCCCCTGCGGCTGCATCGTAGGCCGCCCCCACGCTGGTGTCTGCGAAGACTGTAATGTCCTTCGTTTCCACAACAACCTTCTGGCTTTGCTGTTGCGCGACTGCCAGCGTGGAGAAGAAAAGCAGGAAGAGCATGATTATTATGAATTCTGCGGGCCTGGACTGGCTCGTCATGGCTGGATGGCTATTCGCCATAGAACACCTTCACCCTTACAACGCCTGGCCCCATCCCGGTGGAAAGTGACGTGGAGACGACAAGCTCGCTAATGCAGGAGTCGCCCTTCGACATGCGGCCGCACTCCTGTTCCTCCTCTCCGGCGATTATTGAGAAGCCTTCCGGGAATGAGACAACCAGCCTCACCCTGTCGACATCGACGTTCCCGAGATTGGAGACGGCAGCCGTAACCGCAACCGACTCCCCGCGGGTTATTCTCGCGGGGGCGTCTATGTCTATGTCAAGAACCGGGTATTCAAGGATACTGTCGCCATTATGCACAACAAAGCCCTCGGGCCTTTCAAGGCCCTGGGCCAGTATCATCGCCGGTATCAGAAGCAGGAACAGCGCGACAGGTATGGCCCTCACCTGGCCGAGGTTGGATTTCAGGGGCTTTTGGCGAGCAGCAGGTCTAGCGGTATCTATATCCCTATGTGTAATTATCCTACCCTCCACACAGTGCATTAATATCTACTAGTGGGATAACTGTCGGTGCATATAAGATTTTCCTGGAAAAGCTGATTTGATAAGGCGTCAAAAGGCATTTCAATAACACATATGGCTTCAGGAGGCTTCTTATGGCCTGAATGGCATCCCTTGACCGAACCAACACACAAGGTAAGATTCGCAAAGAGGGGGATGGCCATTGTTTTTCGTGCCTGTCGGTTGAAGACTTATAAATGACGATCGACAATTTAAAACATGCCCGGTGCTTGCCGGCGCCGTGCTGTATTTTGCAGCCGATTCAGCGGGGTAGTAATATGTCCACCAACAGGAAATCAGATTTGCTGATGCTTTTCGAGATAAAGAAGCTGATTGAGAAGGGCTCTGTTATCTCCAAGTACCAAAGCTCGAGCGAGAAGATCACACAAATTCATTCGGAGATAAAGGACCTCACGGCGAAATTCGAGGAGCTGAAGGATGTGGTCATCCGCGTCAAGAACAAGGGCGACAGCCAGAAGAAGCTGAAGACAAAGAAGGAAGTCATATCAATGCTGCAGAAGCACAAGAGGCTCAACCCAAGCCAGCTTGCGAAGATCATCGGCCTTTCCCGCGTGCGCGCCAATGAATACCTTAGGGAGCTGGAGGATGAGAAGATAGTCAAGGGCATCGTAATAAACAGGAAGAAATTCTACATGCTCGAGGATGACATTAAGGAATCGGGCTACCAGCTGCCAACAAAAGAGGCGCACTAATATGTCAAGAGCGATTGGTATAGATCACATTGCAATATATTTTCAAAATATTGAGGAGGCCAAGAGGTTTTTCTTGGAAGGGCTTGGCCTGGCTGTGCATTCTGATTATGGAGATGAATTCTTCATGAAGGATACACAAGGAAGATATGGTTGACGGACCTGGCGGTATTCGTATACAGCTTGTGAAGTGAACACCATAATTTTATTCGAACATCCTTCTGAGGGTAAGAAGCCGCGGCGGCGAGTAATCCCTTCCGGTAAGCTTTGCGGCGGCGCTCTTGAATGCAAGGGAGGCCCTGCTGTGCGGCTTGTACAGCACCAGGGGCACCTTTATGTGTATGCTCCTCTTGACATTCCTGTCCTCCGGCACTGTTCCCAGTATGGCGCCCTTGAATATTTCCTCGATATGCTTCGTCTTGATCTCATGCCTGTTTGCCGTCCGGTTGATCAGCACCCCGGCTATCTTCTTGCCCAGGTCGTTGGCGGCCTGGTAAGTCTTGAGGGCATCAGTCACGGAAGGCAGGTCGGGGTTTGTTATTATGACTATCTCATCACAAAGGCTCATCAGCGACAGCACGTCCTCGCCTATGCCTGGAGGAGAATCTATCATCACAACGCTCTCGAGGTCGTTCAGGGCTGTCTTGAACTTGCTGGCGTTGATGTCAAAGTTTATCATGTATACAGAGGCAGGTATGATCCTCAGGCCGGAGGAGTGTATGTACATGGCCTCCAGTATGTTTATATCGTTCTCCAGGACATCATAAAGCGTTATAGGGAAGTCGTATAGTCCCAGGTGGAGTCCCAGGTTTGAGTTCTTCACGTCGCAGTCTATCAGCGTTATCGGGTCGCCAAACCCCTGTATCGCCAGGCCCAGGTTTATGGAGCAGGTCGTCTTGCCGACTCCACCCTTGCCTGAGAAAACACCTATTATTTTTGCCATGCAACCAGACCGACCTGTAAATTATTAGGGCTCCAGTTTTTATATAGCTATTTGGCCTGAATACGGTATTTCCGGCATGCATCGGCCCTGTCG
>JACQOB010000045.1 GCA_016202745.1 Candidatus Aenigmatarchaeota archaeon
GCTTGACATCTCTGGCAATATCAAGGCAGCAGACTTCGAGCTGCACAAGTTTGCGCGTCAGCTGCAAAACTCCGACCAGGAGAAGATTGAGCTGATGCGGAAGATTGACACTCTTGAGCGGCTTGTCTCGTAGATGCGGCGGAGCATGCCCGTTCTGAGATAGTTCCTGCCATTTTCTCATTTAATTTGGCCTGAAGAAATTAACCAATTCATTTGGAAAATCTTGTCTTCCCATTGCGATTTGCGCCGCTATCTTTGGAAGCCCGTGTGAAAGCGCGAGTCCCTGGCCTGAATAGCCCCCCACTACCAACCCGCAGGGGGAAACCATCCTTATGACTGCAGGAAACCCTTCATTGCGTGCGGCGCCCATGATCCCTGCCCAGGAATGAGTTATGCGCGCGTCTCTGTACTGGGGGAATACTTGCCTAAAATACTTCTGGATGTACTCCTGCTGGATAGGGTTGTTCTCCAAGTTGAAGCTCTGCATCTCTCCGTTATGGAGCAGCGCCTCATCAAGGTTGTCCTTGTGCCCGCCGCCGAAAACAATGCGCCCATTTGCCATCTGGCGAAAGTAGACTGTTCCGTTATCTACCCACACCAACTGGTTCTGCCCACTGAAAAGAAGAGGGAGAGGCTCAGTTGCGAATACAAATTCCTTGTATGGGGTGATAAGGGGGCCCCCTATAATTCCAGAGGTATACCCATCTGTCGCGGAGATGAAATAATCAGCAATCACCTCACCCCCGGTAGTCTTTACAACCACCTTGCCGCTCTGTTCTGATGGCGACTTTGTCACTTTTGTGTGCTCGTAGATAGACACTCCTAGTTTTTTGACTTCCTCTTTCAGGAAACGAAGAGCCTTGATAGGATTATATCCAAATCCGCTGTCCTCGTGCAGGGCGAGAAGATATTCTCCATTTGAGGAGATAAGTGGGTGTGGGGAATAAGGAAGGGCACTTTGCACTGCATTTCCCCTGAGAATTTTCTGACCAACATCTATTTCAAGCCCCTCATATGCGAGGACTTCATCCTCAAGGAGACGTGCGAAATGAGGTGTGGTGGCCAACTGCAAGGATCCCTTTGCCTCGTTCTCTGTGCCGTTGTGCGCCATAATGAGGGCATCAAGATCGGACAGTGTGTCAAGCGTGAACCTCAGCAGCTGCGCTCCGACCTCCTTCACCCTCTTAGGGTCATTTGGATACTCTCTCTTCAATCTTGCCAGTGCAGGAGTAATGCCTCCCTCAAATCCCTCAAGATAAAATCCCGTGCTCCTTCCTGTTGCTCCATTGCCAATCTCCTCCGCCTCGAGAACTATGATGTCCAATGAAGGCTCCAATTTTTTGAGATGATAAGCTGTGCTGAGCCCCGTCCCTCCGCCGCCAATGATGACTACACGGGCATATTTCCTGCCTTCGAGAGGGTGCTCTGCCCCATAATCACTTGTTCCGATGTACCAAACCGGGACTGGGGAGCCGAACTGGACGCTGTCGCCTGCCATTCCTCTCTAGAAAATCTTCCTTTATTTAAAAGAATTCCCTTTGTTATCACTCTTTTGTGAAAACCTTTAAAAATGGATTTTGCCCCCCTTTTACAATGAACACCATTCAACCTTTGCCGCTATCCGCCGGCAAGACCTCCCTGTGCGCCGTGGTTTCTGACGAAGGCACCATCCGGGTGCTGACAGAAGTTCAGCTTCGCACTGGGAGGACCATCTACCAGCACTATTTTTATGTGAAAGGCAGACAAGGAGAGGGCCATCTTGACCTCAAAACGTCAGTAGAGAAGATTGTCTCATCCGAAGTGGGCCAATGCGCTGCACAAAACGGGTTGTACTCCCTTGCGAACCTAATCAACTCATCAACTTATAATGGACCCCCTTACCAGACGCTCACGCCGGAATTTAAGCCGATTGCTCCGCTTAGAAGCAGCACATTTTGAGGAAACACCTTCCAACCAGATTTCTGTCGTATCCTGAAACTATTTCCCTTCGATAGCTTAATTGGCTTCATGTTTATATA
>JACQOB010000046.1 GCA_016202745.1 Candidatus Aenigmatarchaeota archaeon
ACCTGCCCCACCACCGCCTCTTAAAACGTCTATTATACCTGTCCAATTCTCTCTGCGTTTCCTCTCTAGAAGGAAGCTCCGGAAGCTCCTTTAGGGGATCAAGTTTATCGGTTTCTACCTGCATTCTCACGTCTTGAATCCTGGAGCCATATAATGGGCTGTCACGCCTGATTTCGAGAGCCAGGCGATAGCGCGGATCGCCAATGACAATGGTTCTGTAGGCTTCGCCACCCCGGTTGTCACTCCTCTCTTCTCCGACGCCGTTCAGCTCAACCCTTGAAATGAAACCGACATTCTTGACAGGGGGTTCATCATCTTGCATATAATCTAATAATACCATAAGATTTATAAATGAGGGGCTGTTATGGAAATAGTAGTAGAAAGACTGACAGTGCCGCAGGAGGATATAGACAGCTATGACCATGCCAATTGCAGAAAATACCTGAAATATTATCAGATAGGACAGGAAGCATTATTGAACAGGTTTTTAGGAGTTGGATATAAAGGTCTGGAAACAGGATATAAGGTACGCGCTCTCATCAGACATTCTACTATAGAGTATTTCCACGAATTGTTTGCAGGCGATGAAATAACAATTAATACGACAGTTGGAGATGTGGGGAACACAAGCATGACATACAGGCAATCAATCGAAAGAAACAGTGTGACTATTTCAGAAGCAGCCTTTACTTCGGTTTTTACTGATCTAAATCGCAAACCAATCAGCATACCTGACGAAATAAGGGAGAAGCTTGTAGTGGGGAATCATGGCAGAGCTTGATTTCAAAAAATTAGGCTTGAAGTGCGGCCTTGAGATACACCAGCAGCTGGACACGCAGCACAAGCTGTTCTGCTCATGCAGGCCGCAGCTTTCAAAGCACAAGCCGGTGATGACAGTGACAAGGAAGATCAGGGCCGTGGCCGGGGAACTGGGCGAGGTGGACATAGCCGCTGTGCATGAGGCGCTCAAGGATGTGGAATTCCATTACCAGGCCTACCCAGAGGAGACCTGCCTTGTGGAGCTTGATGAGGAGCCGCCCCACGACCTGAACGCGGAGGCCCTTGAAGTTGGCCTGAAGATTGCAATATTGCTGAACTGCGAGATCCCTGACGAGCTCCATGTGATGAGGAAGACAGTGGTTGACGGGTCAAACACAACAGGCTTCCAGAGGACCGTGGTGGCCGGGATGAACGGCTATGTTGAGACTTTATCAGGAAAGGTGGGAATATCTTCTGTTGCTTTGGAAGAAGAATCTTGTCAGATAATAAGTAAGGGCAGGCATACAGTAACTTATGGTTTAGACAGGCTTGGCATACCCCTCATAGAGATCGGGACACACCCCGACATTACAACCCCTGAGCAGGCAAGGGAGGTGGCAGAAAAGCTGGGGATGATACTCAGGAGCACCGGAAAGGCCAGGCGGGGCATAGGGACCATCAGGCAGGACCTAAATGTTTCAATAAAAGGCGGCGCAAGGGTGGAGATAAAGGGCTTCCAGGAGCTGAAGCTGATACCCAGGACAATAGAGAATGAAATGGCAAGGCAAAGCGGGCTAATCAGCAAGGGCCAAAAAGTGGCCGGAGAAGTCAGGAAGGCGGAGGGGGATGGCAGCACAAGCTTCCTGAGGCCGCTGCCGGGCTCTGCGAGGCTCTATCCAGAGACTGACATACCGCCAATACCTCTTGACCCTGCATACGTCAAATCACTGGGAGAAAGCCTTCCGGAAGCCTGGGAAGAGAAGATAGGAAGGTACCAGAAGGATTACGGGCTCAATAAAGACATCGCGACACAGCTTGTGAAGACGAACATGGCGGAAACCTTTGATGGGCTGCTTAAGACCAGGGCAGACCCGGGATTGATTGCCGCCACCCTGACGTCAGGCCTTACGCAGATAAGGCGGGAGGGCGCGCCTGTTGAAAGGCTGGGGAAGCGCCATTTCCAGGATGCCTTTGCAATGCTGGCGGATGGCAGGATAGCCAGGGAAGCCCTGCTGCCGCTCCTGAAGGAGCTGGCGGAGAATCCGGGGGGAAAGCCGGACAGCATAATCAGGAAAATGGGCATTGAGAGCCTGTCAGTGGACGGCCTGAGGATATTGGTGAAAAAGATCATAGAGGAAAACAGGGCCCTTCTGGAAAGGCCCAACCCTGAGAAGGCGCTCATGGGGCTTGTTATGAAGGAGGCAAGGGGCAGGGTCAATGGCGAGACTGTGATGAAGGTCCTAAAGGAGGAGATTGAGAAGCATGGAAAAAACTGAACTTGAACAATTGCTTGAGGGTGAATTCCAGGGCCTCTGCTATCATTTTGGCGAGAGGGTTTATTTTGAGGATTTTCATAGAATTGCGGCTATGGAGGCTGCGCAGGGTGAAAT
>JACQOB010000039.1 GCA_016202745.1 Candidatus Aenigmatarchaeota archaeon
GCGTATAACACCTATTTAGCGAAATTTTTGTGCGCTTTCTAGCTTCTGAGGGGGTTATTGCGGGCTTTTATATTGGCAGGTCATATAAGTCAGGATGGAATCCGCCGAGGTGGAAAAAGGAATGCGTATTTTGCCCTGATGTTCCTGTATTATGCAGGCCTGAGGCTTAATGAGGCAAGTAGCCTGAAATGGGAGGACATAGACATTGAGAGGGAACTGATCCATGTGAAGCATGGGAAGGGCGGCAGGGACAGGGTTGGTATTCCAGTCACAAAGAGGCGGGAAATATAACAAAAGAACCATACAGAAAATCGTGAAAAACGCCTCGCTGAATGGGAAGATAGGGAAAAACATTTCCCCACACACCCTCAGGCACAGCTTCGCCACGCACCTGCTTGAGGCCGGGGCAGACATAAGGTATACGCAGCAGCTGCTAGGTCACAAGGACCTGAAGACAACCCAGATCTATACCCATGTTGCGAACCGCGACATAAAGAGGCTGGCTGACCTGCTTTGATTCTATGCGTCCTATCTGAGCCCCAGCTGCTTCTCCAGAGTAGGATGTGAAAAATACACCCGCACATTGCATCCATTTTCCATAAGCTCAATCATCTCAAAATTCTCGCGCTGTATCAGCTTGAATCCCTTCCTGGATAAATGCTTCTTCTTGAATTCATGATAATTGGAAGCTGTGAAATCGGCATCGCCCCTCTCAGGCCGAGCTTTGTCAGGCAAGCGAATTTTTAACAATCTGAGTTTGCCCGAAACTGTATCCAAGGAAGTAATAAGAAACACGGGTCCTGTAGGCGTTTCTTTTATTATCTCCCCAAGTCTTTTTGCTGCCTGAAGCAGGTCGCTATATTCTCTGTTGTTCTTGGAGAAAAGGCATGCGTAATTAACAGACGCTTTCTTTTCAGTTGTATACTTGTTTTTCAATTCACATGCCATCTCAACAATACACTGGATTAGAGTTTTTAGCTCCCTAGCGTCCATGGATTATACTGTATTTCGTGGAATAAATCTCTTTAGTGGACCGGACGGGATTTTCACATTAGGAAGGCGTAAAATCTGCGGAGCAGATTTAGCCTCCTTTTTGCTCCACAGCTTTTTCTTGAAAAAAGCTGTGATTTGAACCCGTAGCCTCTGCCTCTAGCGGTGGAAGGCGTAACCGAGCTTACCTGCTGGCTTGGCTTGACTGCCGGCTTGATCCAATTGGTGCAAGCCGGATTCGGCTTAGCCAGACTTTACGTCGCCTCCATTTTCGCTCAAGCCTTCTTACCTGCCGGCTTTGTCCAATTGTTTAAAGCCGGACTTTAGGAAAGGCTTGGTGCAAGGGCAGCGATCTACCGTTGATCTACCGGCCCATATCTGTGTCTTATTGCTTATGGCTATTTATATTCCGTGTATTGTTTTCTATAAATAACACCCCGCCCCAATAATCAATATGGCCTCCAGAATTAGGGGCAGGAAATTCTCAAACCTCGGCCTGGTCTTCGCTTTCCTCTCTCTGGTGACGCTCCCTATTGTATTCGGACCGATAGCAGTCATTCTTGGCGTGAAAGGCTATTTCTCCGGAGATGAGAAGAGGGGCATGCTTGCGATCGTATTGGGGGTCGTGTTTGCCGTTATAAGCGCCATACTGGGGGCTTACCTGTTTTCTTTGGGCGCTGTTGCGTGAGCCTACTCGCCTTCCTCATCGCCGCCGCCCCGCTTCCTGGCCTGGAAAAGGTGCCTCACGAAGACGAAAAGGGGCAGTATCTCCAGCCTGCCGACAACCATCACAACCATCAGGGTGGCCTTGCCCACCCAGTGTATTGATTCCACAGCCAGAGGCGAGAAGGCCGAATTGCCCGCCGCTGACGCGGAGAGGAAGAATGAGTCCATGGCCCCCATGCCGGTGAATGAAAGGATGGCCGTGCTGACAACCAGGACCAACATGTACATGAAGATGAACAGCGTGATTATCGTGAACTCCTGGGGCTTGACTGACCGCTCCCCTATCTTCAGGGGGATCACAGCCTCCTTCGGGTAGGACAGCTTCCTTGCAATCCACGGGAACGCCTTGCCCATTGCGCCCGCCCTGACGAGCTTGAGGCCGCCTGCGGATGAGGCGGAGAAGCCGCCAATTATTGTCAGTATGACCACCAGTATTATCCCGGAACCTGCCAGCGGCGGGGCGGCGCTGAAGCCCGACGTCGTCAGGGCCGATATTGCAGTGAATACGGCTGAAAGTGGCGCCGGCCCCATGGATGCGGCCATCAGCATTGAAAACACCATAACAAATATCCAGAAGGCCTTTGTCTCGAAATTCCTGGGGTAGCACCTGAAATTCCCCCGGAAGATCTTCGCATGCAGGAAGAATGACGTGGCCCCCAAAACCATCAAGACAATCATTGCAATTTCAATTCCGGCGCTGTTGAATGATGATATGGAATCCTGCCTTGTCGAGAACCCGCCGGTGGAGATGCCTGAAAAGGAGTGCGCAACCGAGTCAAGCAGAGGCATTCCCGCAATTGACAGAAGGGCGATCCCGAGCAGCGTGTAGGCCCCAAAGGCCAGAAGGGCCTTCCTGATCAGGGGCTGCCTGTCCTCCTCGCTTGTCTCATCGCCATAGAGATAGTTTGACGATATCCCCGGCGACTCGACCAGCATGATGAATGCAATGATTATCCCGGCTGCGCCGATCCACTGGGTGAAGCTCCTCCAGAAAAGCAGGCCGGCCGGAAGCGTTTCAGGGTCCAGCGCGGTAAGCCCTGTCGTAGTAAACCCTGAAACTGACTCAAACAGGGCGTTCAGGAGGCTGGCAGAGGAGAGATAAGGGACCGCCCCAATCATGGACACAGAAACAAACCCCAGGAGGGCCAGGGCCATTATTGAAGGGCTGTCCAGCGGCTTCTTCTGGAGCTTCTTGTCCAGCAGGGTTCCAGCTACAAATGACACTGCAGCGGCGATTATGAAGAGAAAGTTTATGCTTTCCCCCAGCGCAACGGATGCCAGCAATGGTATGATAAGAAGGATGCCGAAAATCTCCAGGATAATCCCCAGGTGGGACAGGGCAGACCGGAATTCCATAAACCCTCCTAACATGCTCAAAGTCCGGCGACTTCAAGTCATCGCCGGCAGGTACGCAGGCCGACCAAATATTATGAGTGCAAGTAGGCAGCCTGGTATATTATTATTGGACGATGACTAAATAATAGTATGCGCGGCGTATGGTATGCCCTGGAGGCGATATTCGCGGGCGTGATAATAATATCGTTCCTCATTACCCTAAGGGCAACCTTCCTGCATACAACCAGCCCGCAGGAAATTGCGGTGAAAGGGTACAACGAACTGAGAAGCCTTGACGAAGAGGGAATCCTGCGCCCATACGCCGTGGCGGGCAATGTGGAAGCAATAAACAATGAGATTGACATATTCGGATTCGGCCACAGCGTGCAGGTGTGCGATTACACAGGCACTTGCATTGGCGCTGCGCCCGATGTCGCGGACGTGTTCATTGCCACCTACCTGATCTCCGGCGACGTGGATTTTGAGCCTTATGTAATCAGGCTGTTCATCTACAAGTGACAGATGGATTTAAGCCTGGCGCGAATATAATCATATATTGGGGATGTTTGTGAGAAAGGCACAGTTTTTCATACTCGGCGCGATACTGCTAAGCATACTCTTCTTTGTCGGCCTCACCCTGTCAAACACCCTCACGGGCCCGGTAACGAAAGACCTCACGTTCCTGTCCGAGAACGTCAAGAGGGAGTTCCCCAGGGCGCTCAACCTCGGCTACCTAGGCGGGGAAACCGGCGAAAGCCTCAAGAACTTCACGCAGTTCACCGATTCCGGGCTGGAGCAGAACTTCATAAATTTCACTGCGTTCTTCGTTGTCTCCGAGCCTGCGCAGAACGACACAGTAAACCTGACAATAGGGAATTTCCTTGACTCCCCTGTCAGCGTGGGCATAGAGATAGGCAGCGCCGGCAGCCTGGGCTTCAGCGGCCTGGGCACAGCACAAGACAAAAGGAATGAAAACAAGATTGCCTTCTCCTCTTATTCAGGCAGTTCTCCCATCAGCGGGAAAACCATTTCACTCCAAGCCAGGTGCGGGGACGGCATTTGCGATCCCCTGTTCGGAGAGACATGCGCCTCATGCTTTGCTGACTGCCAATCTGAATGCCCGCTGCCCATCTGCGGCGACGGCCAGTGCAATGGCGGCGAGACATGCTCCACCTGCTCCACGGACTGCGGCGCATGCCCTGCATGCCAGGATTCCCTAATGGACTCAAATCCATGGTCATCCTGCAATCCGGGGAACCTTTCCCTTTCTCAGGCATGCAGGGTCAACTTTACTTATAATGACGGCAACAGGTTCGTCCTCCAGCCCTGCGGCATAAGTGACACCTTCGGCCTTGCAGCAGCCTACAGCGGCCCCATCCCCCCTGTCCCGAACGTCTTCTTCAGGAAATCAAATATAAACAACACGTGCGGCCCCGGGAGGATCGTGAGGGTGTTGGGTGTGGAATTCCCATCGTGCGGCCCCGGATGGAGATGCAGCATAACCAACCCCTTCGACGGGAGGATAGTGGTGGAAGATCTTGGGTCTTCTCCGGGCCCCGCAGTGGCAAGCTGGATAGTTGAGCCATGCCCAACCAGCGGGGGGAATTATGATGTTGCAGACAAAAACAACACAGCGGGCTCAGTGTATACGCAAATGCAGCTCCCCCCACCCAACAACACGGCTCCAAATGTAGGCAGCATAGCAACCGACACGACAGGGGCTGATTATGTATGCAAGGATTTTGGGACAAGCGATGCGGATAATGATGCGGTCTTCCTCCACTACAACTGGCTGAATAACGGGAACCCGATACAGGCGCTTAACATGCCTTTTGACAGCGAGCTGGACAACAGGGCATACGATTATTCCGGAAACGGCTTTACAGGCAATCTCATCTGGCCGCCATCAGGGGGTCTGGCCGGCCCGGTATGGACGCCCAATGGAATTGTCGGGGGCGCCCTGTCATTTGACGGCTACGCCTCTTTCGTAAACATCAGCGCAGCCATCCCAGTCCTTTCAGGCAACAACATAACAGTGGAAGCATGGGTAAACATCAGCGGGAGATGCGGAACCTTCAGAGGAGGGCGCTGCGCCGTGTTTGCACAGATTAACTTGTCAAATGCAGGCTATTACCTGTGGGTCTCGCAGAACAGGCCGGGGTTCAGCATGGGCGGCGTAAGCGCCCAGTCGCCCACTGCCATACCGCTGCGCCAATGGAACCACATAGCTGGCGCAGCCAATGGGACCCATCTGCTTATTTACGTCAACGGCACCCTGAAGGCCAGCACGCCTTTCAGAGGCACAGGCGCAGCCATGGGAGCCACGCCTGTCATAGGCGCAGAGAGGGATCAGTCATACAATTCAATCTTCAACGGCACGATAGACGAGGTGATAGTCTGGAAGAGGGCCCTCACACCAGAACAGGTGCAGCTGCACTACAACAAGAACTACAAAACCCTTGCCAGCACAATGAGGCTTCCTGGCGAGACATGGACGTGCGGCATAACGCCCATAGATGAGGACGGGTTCAACGGGACAGTAGGCCTGACCGGGTCCATATGCGGGAACGGCATAACAGAGGCTGGAGAGCAGTGCGACCCGCCCAATGGCGTCACATGCTCCCCCAGCTGCTACAGCATGGTCCTCCCGATTTACGCCACCCTGCTTGTGCAGCCAGGCACTACAACAACGATAAACCTCGGCCCTGTACCGGCCCAATTCAACATCACAATAAACTGGTCAGCGGAGAGCGTAACCCTGACGTGGCTGAAGGACAAGCTCAATATGTTCGCAGTATACACCCTGCAGAGGGGCGAGAACAGGATTACAGAGCAGTTTGCGTCCTAGAACGGGAAAAGCGTCACATCCTGTATGTCGCAGCCTTCCGACTGGCTGCATAAAAGGCTTATAATCCTGGTGACATCGCCGACTGAAAGCATGTTGGGCATTTTGCCGGAGTTCAGCCTGGCGCGCCTCTCAAGCTCCTGCCCGGAAAAGAACTTCGTCTTGACCATCCCTGGGCATATCGTGCACACCTTTATCCCGTGCTCCTTCAGCTCCTTCCTTATCCCTTCCGAATAGCCCATTACTGCGAATTTGGTTGCGGCATAAAATTCACCCAGCGCAAACACAAACTTTCCGGATGAGGATACGAGGTTGATTATCAGCCCTGCCTTCCTGCCCTTCATGGCCGGCACAACAAGCTTTGTGAGTGCTGCGATGCCAAACAGGTTGACGTCCATCATCCTCCTGAAAGTTTCCATGTCAAACTTGTCGCATTCCACAAAATACCCAAACCCCGCGTTGTTTATCAGTATGTCAATGGAGCCGAATTTCTTCATCGTGGCCTCTACAATCTTTGCCAGGCTTTCCTCGTTTGTCACATCGCCTGCCATAATTAGAAATCTGTCCGGGCTGGAACTCTTCAGCAGCTCCTTTTGCAGCTGTATCTGATTCTTCCCGTCCCTTGAGAATGTCGCGACATTAAAGCCGTGCCGCCGCTTATTAGCACCGTTTTCTTTTTCATGCTAGCCATTACTTATCTTCCTCACCTTTCTTTTTCTCCTTTTCCTTGATCACAACGGTCTTGACCTTCTCCTTCCTGAAAGGCTTTGAGACGAAGCCCAGGACCTTTGCCACGGAGGATATGGTGGAATAGATGAAGTAAAACAGGATGCCGATGAAGGCGAACCAGAGGATGTTCTGGTAGGTCACGGCTATGTCGAATCCAGCGGCCTTGCCCGCTATCGGTATGAGGGCGAACAGTATCCCAGTCACGGTGATCCTTATCATTGTCTGGAACACCTTGTAGGCAATGATCACAAAGACGACAATCAGGGCTATCAGGAGGTATGTGTTGTCCTGCACCTGGCTTATCAGGCCTATAATCTGCTCAAGGACCATTATTGATATTGGCCCGGCGGTGATATATAAGCGGAGCCGGTATGTGCCTGGATACCGGGGATTGATTATATAAGCGTTCAATGCCAATATATTATTCAGTGGTGAATCTGTCACAGCCCAAAAGGTTCAGATCATATTTGTGGGTTCTCGTACCATTGGCAGTAATATTCATTTCCGGCTGCACAACACCGCCCCAATACTGCGGCGACAGGATATGCCAGCCGGGCGAGGACCAGTATTCCTGCCCGCAGGACTGCGGGGAGATTCCGCCGTCTGGTGAAATCGTCATAACATGCGGTGACAAAGTTTGTGATGAGAAGGTAATGTCCATTAACCCGGGCCAAACCGGGACCGTTCTGTTAAACAACATTGAAGACAGGACAAAATCCATCAAGTTTGAGGTGCAAGCCACTGCCACGTCCGATTCAGAGGCCATAGTCTGCGTCAACGGCAACTGCAACAGCGTCAAGGCCGGGGAAAGGACTGTTCTGGAGGGCCTTTATTTTGAGCTTGTAAAGATTGACAGCCATCCCGGAGATCCAGGTTACAGGTCAGTTGATTTGAAGATTTTTGAAGCCTATTACTGCACAGCCATCGGGCCAGGCGGAGTTGTCTCAGGCGATTGCAGCGGAACCACCACAACACCTGTAATTGATTTCTCATGCGGCAATTATGTCTGCGAGGAAGACGACATGCGGTTGTTCGAAGGCGGGAAAGGGCTTATATACATAACCAAAAAAGACGGCGACATCATCACGAAAAGTCTGAATACGGTGGAACTCTTGAGGGTGGCGCCTGACAGCACTGCAGAAATGTGCATAAACAATGATTGTGCAAAGGTTGCAGCAGGCGAATCGAGGGCCCTGGGAGGCGTCCAAATCCGGGTTGATGGGATCCAGTATGCCAACACAGACCCAAGCAAGAGTAACATATTGCTGCTCTTTTATGAGGACGGATCATGCCCGGCAGACTGCTCGACTGCACCCGCGATAAGGGCGGCCTACGGGTATGCTGAGCAGTCTGCAGGCGGAAAATATTATGGTGGCATCGCAAAATACATTGACGGCAAGATGCTGTTCTACTTGCCCACCGATGTATACAATATGAAGATTCTGTCCCCGATGTACAACACGGCTGAACTGAACTCCATATCTGTTGTACAGGGAACAACAACGGAAACAAGCGTCACGATGCATTCCGGCTCTCCTGACATCCCGATATCCGCAGTCAACGTAATGGCTGTTGACGAGTATGGCAACCCTGTCAAGGCCGGGATAGCTTTTGCTTCCTCAATACCCACCGCAGTGCCCGTGGTTTCCACTGGCACGTCCATCACAGGCGCAGTGGCGGCAACAAACAGCACCTCCGGGGGAGGCGGCGGAGGCGGAGGGGGCGGCGGCTACTCTGCAGGGGAATACATCAAGGACGGCAGGGCGTCCATCATAATCACTTACCCGAACATATACAAGCTGACGGTGGCTGCGCCCGGGTACAAGACAGCATATGTTGAAGGCGTGGCAGTCAAGGCTTATTCAGAGGTTGAGCAAAAGGTGGTGCTTTACAGCGGCGCCTCTGGCTTGCAGCTGGCCGCCTACAATATAGTTGCATATGATGGCGATAGCGGGAAGCCAATTGACACCTTCATTGCAGGCGCCCAGGGCGTATCAGGACCGGCCACTGGCGGCGAAGGCTACACGGCCAACGGCAACCTTTACGTGGTCGTAAATGAGGGCGATCACAAAATTGTTGTCGGCGCTCCTGGATATGCCAACACAGAGGTTTATGATTCCATAGCTGCTGACGAAATCAAGGCCATCAGGGTCACGCTCAAGAAGGGTCCTGGCGGCATTGCCGTCGGCCTGCTTAAGGTCAGCCTTGTCCCGACCAGCGAGCCTGGCGGTGGAAGCCCGCCATCAGTTAAGCTGTCCTGCGGCGACAGCGTTTGCGAGGAAAAATGGCTCATTGTTTATGAAGGGAAGGCTGGCATAGCCACCATTGACGGCAAGGACAATATTGTTGAGGTGCTTAGCGTTGCGCCATATCCCCCAACACAGGAAGCCAAAGTCTGCATCAACAGTGACTGTGATACAGTCAAGCCCGGCGTACTTAGAGCCCTGGGAGGGGTGCAGTTCGAAGCCGTCCCCAGCTACAATTCATTTGACCCCAGGGCCAGCCATGTCAACTTCATGTTTGATGAATCGAAATCGTGCAGCGCTGACTGCGTGTCGATATCACTGACCGACGCCTTTTGCACGTCAGGGAAGGCCAGCCTGTTGCTGACGAACACAGGAGCAGGCACCATTTTCCTGGACACGAGCCAGCCCGGATGCAGTTCAGGCAGCACCTACACGGGTTATGCCTACATGAATTGCGGGAAGCTAATGGCAGACAGGTCGGACGGCGGAGGCTTCACGGACGCGTCATTCCAGCCGTCTGAAATACCGCCTGGCGGGACGGTGACGTTTTCCGATTCATGCGGCCAGGGCGCCACCTGCTGGTATGAGATACTCGACGGCAGCAACCAGAAGGCGCCTGTGACTGTGGCCACGGCAACCGTAAGGTGCTGATGGGCCAGACGTTGAAACCCTTAAAAATCTTGCTTCTATATTGCTTTCATGGAAGAGCCATTCTATCCGCTTACGAGACTGCAGGAAAAAAGAATTGCAAAAAGGGCATTAGGAGCCTATCGGCGGGAAATAAAAGACAGGCTGGGAGACGTCCAGCTTACAGAACAACTGGAAAAGAACATCGCGCATACAATGCTCGCTTACCTGACAAACAGGACGCGAAAAGTAGCCGAAGGCATTGCAGGCGAGAAGCTATGCAGAAAAGTGGTAAAAGGCCGCTATTATGGCGGCGGGACTTACTGGGCAGGAACCGACTGGCTGCCTTTTGATGAATTCGGCATATGCGCCATAATCGCCGGGGAATACAATGATTTCGTTCCGGGACTTGTAATCAATAACCTACGCGCTTATGAAGATGACATCCGCATCAAGCTCGCCGTTGGAAGATCGCCCCTAATATACGTGGACCAGAATGGGAAAAGCCGGTTTTCTTTGGATAACATAGCTGACACATTAAAAGCGAGATGCGCTGCTGACGAAGTTGATATAGTAAAGGAAGACGGCAAGAAAGTTGTCCGTGCCTGGTGGGATTAACGTATTCTTAATTAGGAATCCACGCCATAAAATATCTATGATTATCGCCCTGGTCGGCCGCCGCGCATCCGGAAAGGACACCGCCGCGCAGTATCTGGAAGGGAAGTACGGCTTCAAGCACTATGATTACACGAGGGATGTTCTTGCACCAATATTAGAAAAGCAAAATAAACCCATGACAAGGGAAAACCTGGTCTCCCTTGCCATGTCCCTAAGGAAAAAAACGGGGAATGCAGCCCCCACTATGCTTATCTGCAGGAGGCTCAAGGCAGGGGGCGACTATGTCATTTCCGGGGTCAGGTTTCCTGAAGAGGTTGAATATTTCAGGGAATTGTTTGGAAGGGAATTCATTCTCGTTGCGGTCATTGCAGCCCACAAGGCAAGGCACAGGAGGGCGGTATCCAGGAACATCAAGGGTGAGGGCAGCCTGAGCTATAAGGAGTTCCTCCTGAAGGAAAGCCTTCCCACGGAGATAGTCCTGGACAGGACAATGAGGACGGCGGATTGCAGGCTGTCCAACACAGGCAGCATCAGGGACCTCCACTGGCGCATAGATTTATTAATCCAGCGCATCAAATATCTTCATCAAGGAGACAAGAAAACATGAACAAGGTCTACTCTATAATACTTGTGTTCTGGATGGCTGGCCTGGCGATGACCATTGTAGGCATGGCAGGGAAGGTCTCCTTCGCCACCACAGGCTATTTCATCTCCCCCGTGACGGCTGGCGCGGCAAGCACAGGCCTCTTCAGCGGCTTCACCCTTTTCGGCGTTTCAATGCTGTTGGCTGCCGCTGTGGTCGCAGTCTGGCACTCCCACACACACGTGGAGGAGAGGCAGGGGAAGAAATACATTGCTGGATAGGCGCAAGACAACCACAAGACTATTCTAGATTTTTACCGCACAAACTTCAGAGACCCAGCGTCTTCAGGGACCTGTGGCCTATGTCCTTCCTGAACTGCCTGCCCTCGAACATTATCCTTTCCGCTGCCTCCACTGCAAGCCCAATTGCCTCGTAAGGGCTGTCCCCAAGGCCGGCCACGCCCAAAACACGGCCGCCGGTTCCAAGGACCATGCCATTCTCATATTTCGTCCCCGCATGGAAAACCTGCACGTCCTTCATCCTTGCCACGGCATCGAGGCCTGAGATCGGGACCTGGTACCCTTTGGGCTTCTCCCCCGGATACCATCCGGACCTGAGTACGATGTAGGCGCAGTACCCATTACCCCATTCAAACTCAGGCAGGTGCGCCATGCCGCCGACTGCACTTGCCTGCAGGTAAGGCAAAAGCCTTGATTTCATCCTGGGAAGAAGCACCTCTGTCTCAGGGTCGCCCAGCCTCGCGTTGAACTCGAGGGCGTGTGGGCCTTTGTCCGTAATCATCGCGCCCAGGTATACTGTTCCCCTGTACAGCCTTCCCTCCGCGGCCATTCCCTTGATCATTGGGGCTATGATCTCCCTCTCCATCCTGGCCCGTACATCATCCGTCACGACAAGGCTGGGCGAGAAGCATCCCATCCCTCCCGTATTCAGGCCTGTGTCGCCTTCGCCAACCCTCTTGTAATCCTCCGAGGAGTCAAAAAGCCTGTAGTGCACTCCGTCGGTTATCGCGAAAGCGGAAGTCTCATCGCCGAAAAGCCTCTCCTCAACCAGAATGGTTTCCCCCGCATGGCCGAACTTCTTGGCATCCATGCAGTCATAAACAGCATCCACCACATCCTCCCAGGTTGCTGGCAGGAGGACTCCCTTTCCCGCGGCCAGGCCATCGGCCTTAATGACAGTGAATGGGTTGCTGTAGCGGATTTTCTCCAATTCGGCCAGCGCGTTTTCTATGCCTTTTTGCGAGGAGTCGGAAAACACGCCAAGCCCTTTTGCCGTCGGTATGCCATGCCTCTCCATGAACCCCTTTGCCCAGACCTTGCTTGTCTCTATCATTGCAGCGTCGCGGGTGGGCCCGTAGATGGCCAGGTCCATTTCGTTGAAATGGTCGACAACGCCCTTTGCAAGAGGGTCTTCGGGGCCTATAATCGTCAGGTCAATATCATTATCTGCTGCATACTTCGCAAGGTCTGTCGGCTCATGCGGAACCTTGACTGGCTCGCCAACCTCAAGCGTCCCGGCATTCCCCGGCGCAAAATAAAGCTGGTTCTTTGGATTGTCATTCTTTATCTTCCACCCAATGGCGTGCTCCCTTCCGCCTGAGCCCACGATAAGAATCCTTTCAGACATCATGATCAAGAATAGTTGGAAGAAAGCTTTTTAAGCCCATTTCAAATGCCGCTGATGAAAACAAGCTCCATGAATGCCGCAGCCAGCAGCACGAAATACAGCCACGCCATCCTCCACCACACGCCCCTGCTTACCAGCATTTCCTTTGCTTCCAGCCAGAACCCTTCAATGTCCTTTGCCATCACGCGCTTTCTCAGCGGAGCGGAAAACTGCAAGGCCAGTGCGGCAGAGCTGGCAAAGGCATACAATTCAAGCGCAATGTGGGGCACAAGATTGAAAAGCAGGCTGGCTGCGCCCTCCAGGAGTAAGAGAAAGACGGCGAAATAAAGGCTGATGGTGAAGAATACAAGGAATATGCAGATGGCGGGGAATGCCTTCAGGGAAAGGTAAATGCTCCTGTAAAACAGGCCCAGGCTCCTGTAAGCCGGGCAGAACCTTCCCAGGACGGAATACAAAGGGCTGACAGTCCTGTCCAGGGCATAGTAGGCCTTCCTGGATTTATGAAACCGTATTTCAAGCAGGGAAAATATTATTCCCCCGAACGCAATCAGTGTCACAAGCAGGGCATTCTTGATGAAAATCAGGCCCGTGTCCTCCAATGCAATCCCGCTGTTCACAACAGGCTGGAGGCCCGGAAAGGATACGGAAAGGGCAACCCCAACCGCCGAGCCAAGAAGAATGCCGATCGCGATTGCATAAAGAATCACTTTCATGGCAGCCTTATGCCGGAAAGGAGGTTCACGTATTTCTCAAGCCTCTTTATCTCGCCCTCGAGGGTGTGTATGACCTTATCCATCCTTTCCTTGTCCTCCCCCTCTATGGACCCCAGGCTTTCCTTCGCCTCGCCGAATTCAAGCAGGGAGTTGGTTATGCTCTTCTTCAGGCGTATCACTATCGCGCTCTTAAGCGACTCCAGCATGTCGCCCTGCAGCGTAAGGTACAGCTTCCTGTCAGCCTCCTTCTTCACCCTCTTGATGATGCCGAGGACTTCAAGCAGGTCTATGCTGAGCGATATCATCGAGGCCGAGTAGCCTGTTTCTTCCGCCACCTCCTGCAGCGAAACCGGCTTCCCCTTCACAAGGAGCACGCCTATTATCATGCCGTGCAGCGGTGAGTAGCCTATCGAACTCGCTACCTCGGCAAAGATGGAATAGATCTTCTTCTCTATGTCGCTGTGTGGGTGGCCTTGCATAATGTTATCCTGTTGGCAGCCCGGCTTAAAAGCAGCTATCGAATGGCGCCAATGCCCATGGCGCGGCCGCATCTCCTGCAGAAATGCAATTCAGCCAGCAGCGGCCCCATGCCGTGCCAGGTGTGCCAGGCCTTGCGCACATTCCTCCCGCATTTGTCGCATGAGAATGGCCTGTACCCTGGCACTTCCTGCGTGTTCCAGCTTTTCACAATCCTTTTGATTATGTTTTCAGTCTCAGCCGAGAATTTTATTCCAAACGTTTTCCTATCAATCATTACAGGCAGTTTAACCATAATCCGGGGAATAGCCAGCTGGCACTTTGCGCACAGGTGGACAGGCGTCCTGAATCCACCGGAATGCAGCCAGTGGTGCCATGCCCTATGGAGGGGGCGGCCGCACAAGCCGCATGTGAAGCCCCGATATTCAGGCCTCCCCTTTATGTTCCATGACTTCACAATGCCGAGAAGAACCTGCTGCCCCATATGTACATCTGCTTTATCGCATTTAAATCATTCCCGGACAATTCTATACGGGACTGGGCATTATGGCGGACGAATTCAGGCCGGTGTACAAGGCGGACAGGCTGGTTTATGGGGACCCTAAAAGCCGCATAGCCATCGCTTCCCTCTGGACAAAAAACACCGAGCTTGCGAAGCGCATTGACAGGAAGCATTACGCGGTGATCGGCCAGCTGTTCTCCGCGGAAAGGGGGCTTGACATCCTGGTGAGGAACCTGCTTGCGAACCCCCAGATAACAAACCTGGTTATCACAGGCGTGGACTTCTCCAAGTCCGGCGCTGTGCTGAAGGATTTCTTTGAGAAAGGGGTTGAGCCTGGCAAGACTGAAATAACAAACAAGGACTGCTGGAGGGTGAAGAGCGACTACCCCGGCTACATAGGGCTTGACATACCGAAAGAGGCGCTGGATGAGCTGAGAGAGGCTGTTGACTGCGTCTGGATACGCGACATGAATGAATTCCACCCGGACAGGCTTGCTGTTCCGGAAAAGAAAAGGCAGAGGCGTGATTACCCGAAGAAGGAGGAGGAAGGAAGGGTGAAGTATGTCGGCGAGGAGGCGGCATACATTGTCCGTGGCCGCACAGTAGTGGAGGCCTGGCTGAAGGCGCTGGACACAATCTTAAAATTCGGAAAAGTAGATGCCACGCATTATGAAGATGACCAGAAGGAGGTGCTGAACCTGATGTCTGTCATATCAGCCGAGAACCCGGACAGCTTCTACATCCCCGGCTGGATGCCATTCGAGAAAAGCCACTACATGGGCTACATTGTCAGGATAACAACAGACATGAAGTTCCCTGACTCTTCCTACACGTACGGCAACCGCATGCGCAGCTGGTTCGGCATTGACCAGATAAGGGAGGCCGTGGCAAAGCTCGCCCGCCAGCCCATATCCAGGGCAGTCGTCATAAACCTCTGGGACAGCACCAAGGACCTGACCATCGGCGGCTCGCCGTGCATCAACCACGTGTGGCTCCGGGTGAGGAATGAGAGGCTCTGCATGACGGTCACGATAAGGAGCAACGACATGTTCGAGGCTTACCCGGACAACGCTTTCGGCCTGCGTTCGCTCCAGGAAGTGATAAGGAAGGAGCTGGTCGCGGCCCTGAAGGGGAAGGGCGTCAATGCCGACATCAGGCTTGGCGAGCTGGTGATAAACTCCCAGTCAGCCCACGTCTACAAGGACTGCTGGGACAGGGCGCAGGCACTCGTGGACAAATACCTGGAGCAGCACAAGCCCCAGCCCTATGAGTGGGACCCGCGTGGCAGCTTTGTGATCCACACGGACATGGAGAAGGGCGAGCTAGTCCTCGACCACATATCACCCTCAAACGAGCCCATCGGGGAATACAGGGCCAGGACACCCGAAGAGCTAAGGAAGATGCTATCGAAGGAGGGCGTCATCTCCCTCCCCGCCCACGCTCTCGACCTCGGCTTCGAGATAATGAAGGCCTACATCGCGATGAAGTCAGGCCTTGAATACAACCAGGACAACCCGCTGCAGGTTGAAGGATTGGCAGATAAAAACAAGGAGGTTGGTTGATTATGTCATCAAGACAATACTTGATATACGAGTATACACCCGAGGGCATTCACGTATATCCAATTGGCGGGCAGCTGGGACTTTACCATTCTGAATATGTAGCACAGAAGACAATGGAAATGGCAAAAGAAAGAACAGGCAAAGATCTGTTTATAGGGCCAGTTGTAGTTGATACTGACGGAACCATTTTGGTTATATAACCACTTCACACAACATCCGCCTTCACAACCTCGCACGGCATGGTGGCCTTGTGGGCCCAGATGCTCCTGCCCGGATAGATGGCTGTCTTCATGCCCAGGTGGACATTGTCCCCTATGATTGTGCCGAGCTTCTTCCTGCCCGTTTCCACCCTCTGGCCTTTCACGAACATCCTTATCGGCTCGTTGTCATGGCGCAGGTTTGCCACTATGGAGCCGCCGCCTATGTTCACCTGGCTGCCTATCACCGAATCCCCGAAATATGAAAGGTGACCCATGCTGACGCCGTCCATTATCACGCAGTTCTTTACCTCCACGGCGTTGCCTATCTTGCAGTTGTCCCCGATGGATGTGTAAGGCCTTATGTAGCAGTTTGGGCCTATGGTGCAGTCCTCCCCGATGACGGCAGGCCCCTCAATGTAGGAGCCATTCTTCACTACCGTGTTCCTGCCAATGGCAACATTGCCCTTGATTGTCGCATTGGGCTCCACAACGCCTTTGATGTCATTTCCAATGCCCATCAGCAGCTCCTCATTGGCAGCAAGCACATCCCACGGGTAGCATATGGAAAGCCACCTGCCCTTCACGGTCTCGCATTTTATCTGGACCGCCTTTGCCAGGTCATTTATCGCGTCAGTTACCTCAAGCTCGCCCCGCTTCGTCCTGCCTATGTAGGCATCAAGGATGCCCCTCCCGAAAACATACATCCCCGCGTTCGCGAGGTCAGAAACAAACTCCTCTGGCTTCTCGACTACCCTCTCAACATTCCCGTCCTTCAGCACCAAAACCCCGAACCTTGAGGGGTCGGCGATCTTCTTTGCGAGGACGCAATTATCATGCTTCAGCAGGCTTTCCACGTCCTTCCGGTCATAGATGTCATCGCCCATCATCAGGAGGAATTTCCCCTTGACCATATCCCTGGCCTGGACTGCCGCATGGAACGTGCCCAGCTGCTCCTTCTGTTCAACATACGTTATCTTCATTCCGTGAAAATTATTCCCTAATTTCTCCATTATCATCTCTTTCCTGTAGCCTACCACAAGGACCACTTCATCAAAAAGGCCCTCCAGCTGCTCAAGGTTGTGCTCAAGTATGGTCTTGTTTGCCACCTTCAGCAGGCATTTCGGCCTCGTCAGGGTGAGGGGGTATGTCCTTGTCGAATTCCCTGCCGCGAGTATTACGGCTTGCATAAGCAGAATGAAACAGTTGCTCTTATATATGTTTGCCCAGAAAGCGCTTATTCTAATGGAACAACAGTCACTTCTTCATAACAGTATGCATTTTTTGCAAAACACCTTGCCCTTACATGAGCACGTCCAGATCTTGGTAAGTCATATTCTTCGCCAACAACTATAATTTTGTGTGCCCTAAATTCTTCTTGGTCTAGAAATTCAATAGCGTCTTCAGGTAATATTGTTTTACTCATTTGTCACCCACTTTGAATTATCAAATTTTTTACAAACGGGGAGATTAGGACCTCTTCCAGTCATACTAAAATATTTAATCCGTCCTGTATATTTTTCTTCTATACCATTTTTATTAATACATAAAAGAACTTTTGCTCTAATACCTTTAGTTAATTTTTCCAATTCTACCCTCCTCCTTCAATTCCATCAGTATCTTCA
>JACQOB010000040.1 GCA_016202745.1 Candidatus Aenigmatarchaeota archaeon
AGGACAGGCGCCCTCCACAGGGCTGGCATCATCTTCATCTTTAATAGCCGGGGAGAGATATTCATGCAGCACAGGGCAAAGAAGGAGACGTTCCCTGACTGTTTTGATGCGAGCTGCGCATTCCACGTGGCTTTTGGCGAGACCTACGAAGAGGCCGCCGAAAGGGAACTCTTTGAAGAGCTTGGGATAAGGGCTGAACTGAAGCTTATCTCCAGATTCACGCATTTTGACCCGCCGGAAAACGAGATTGTGGCTGTTTTCATCGGCCATTCTGATGAGACCCCCGAAGTTGATCCTGAAGAAGCCTATTCCGGTGAGTGGTGCATGCCTGACAGGCTGAATAAGACCATCTCAGAAGGAAGGGTAACGCCCTGGCTGAGGGACGGGTGGAAGAGCATGCAAGGGCTCCCCCCCTAACCCGACCTGGTCGCCACCGAAACGGATATCCAGGACAGGCCGCCAAGCAGGTAAAGCACTATTGCTATCACTATCGCTATTGTGAACTGGGTCTCAGATACGCCGATCTTGGGGAACTCCAGGTTGGCGAGTATCCACGTCCCGCCGGCCAGGAAAAGCGCGCCGATTATCCAGACGACAACGAGTTTCAGGCTCATATGACCACTTAACCGCTCTTTTTACTGGAGTCGCTTGCCGGCTTGTCAACCCTAGCTTGTCAGCCCTATTTTGACGCTTAGCTTAACTCCCTTCCTATCTCCTTCTTGAAGTCTTCGGCCTTTTGCGCAAGTATCTGGGCGGCCCTGGAGACTATGTATTCCGGATCCAGGCCTGAGGCCGATTCCACCCTGAACATGAAACGGGACGGGTTGGACTGAAGCCTGCAGATCTCGCACTTCTCTGAGTCAACGACGGTCTTCTTCCTCGAAAGTATGCTTGGCATGTGCTTCGGGCAGACGTTTATGTTCTCCTTTTCCTCATTAACCGCGTCGGGGGAGTATGAGTAGGACGCAATGGCGGCCTGCCATTTGATGTGGTTCTTGCCCGTACCGACTCGCGTGAACGCATCCAGCTTGATCGTCTGCCCCTTGAGCAGCTGCACTATCGGGAACCGCGGATCAGTTGCCTTGACGTCCTTGTTTGACGATTTCATGTCGCCTGAATAGACAATGCATGGCCCGCTCTTCTCAACGCTGAAGGCAACCTCACAGGAAGGGCATCCCTTCCCCTTGCATTTGCAGTCGTCCGCCAGGTTGAACTTCTCCGGGTCGAACCCTATGGGAATCATCCCAAGCCTGTGGGCTATGACCTCATCGAACAGGGCGGAGCTGTTCTGGTGCATTTCAACCCACTCAACCGCCATTGCCGGGACTTCAGAAATCATTATCCTTCTCAGCGCATTGGCAAAGGCCGGCGTAATGCCTTCTGCCATGAACTGTATCTGGCCGCCTTTCTTCTTGGTTATCTTTATTTTCTCCGACATGTTAATCTTGTCTCCTTGATGATATGGTCTCCTTTTTGCAGTCTGGCGAAGCCGGCAACCTGTCTCCCTGCCGATGTTACAGGCCCCTATCTCAGCTTGAAGTTCTTTATTGAAAAATGCCTGTTCATGATCTCCTTGATGGCGCGTATATTCGCCCCGTTCCTGCCGACGACAGACGTCCTGTCCTTCAGCGGCACGGAAACGGTCATCGAGCCGTTGCTGAACTCTATATTCTTGATTCCGGGTATTAAATTCTTTATCATGTCCTCCGGCGTGCTGTAGTAGCCGAATACCTTCACTGTCTTGCCCAGGATGTTCCTGACGCCCTTTATGACTTCCCCGTTCCGTCCTATGGCAAGCCCCACCTTTGCCGGATCCACGAGGAAATAGACGCAATTGTCCATTTCTATGCAGTCCCTTGCATGCACCTTGGTCATTTTCTCGAAAAGTGCAATTATCCTGATGGTCTGTGTTTCAAGTTTTACGCCCATTGACAACTCCGACGCTGCCTGTTCCGTGATTAATCTGTAACGTCCGCTGATTTATATGCCCATGTTCAGGCCTTCCGCTTCCTTCCGGAATGGCTCTCACTCAGTATCCCGACGACAAGAACACCAAACGGCTTCCCGCACACTTCGCCCAACTTGGCAGACACGCCATCGAACCCGGACAGCTCCGCACCCGATACGCGCGAGTAATGTTCGAGTTCCTGCTTTGTTATGTCGGGCACGTTGGAGGCGTATACGACCTTTTGTATCCCGCCCGCCTTCAGCCTGCGGACAACATTGCTGGTGCCCAGCAAGACCTTCTCGCTCTTCACCGCGGCCTGTATGTCTTTTGCGCTTGTCATGCTTTCTTGCCTCCTATGTGATATTTATTTATAGGTGATATGGCTTACTAATACACAAAGCCCAGCAGCTTCCCTCCGGTGTTGAGCCTAACGGCCTCCTTCTGGCTTACAATGCCTTTTGGAGTAGTCATTATGAGAATGCCTAGCCTCTGTGAGGGCAGGTATTTCTTCTCCCATTTTATCATGTCACCCTTGGTTATTGAGAAGCGCGGCCTGATGACGTTGCAATCGTTGATCTCCCCTTTCAGCCTCACCTTGAACTTCCCGCCCTTGCCGTCATTGACAAGCTCGAATCCCTCTATGAACCTGTTCTCTTCAATCACCTTCAGCACCCCTTTAACAAGCCCCGTCGCCTGGACCTGGCAGTGCTTCTTTCCTATTGATTCTGCGTTCTTGATCGTTGCGAACGTGTCCGCAAGCGGGTCGTGTTTCATAGCGATTCTTGTTTCCTTTATCCTATTGGTTAATTCCTGAAGTCTGGCTTGCTGCAGTTGTCTGACTTGTATCTATCGGAGCAAGTCAGCGGCTTAATCAAGCCAGCGGCTTCTTCAGCCCGTACAGTTCCCTGTTAAGGTAGGGCACTAAGCACATATATAGCCCGTGCGCATATAAAGCCTTCCTGTCAATTGCCCCCCTTGTCCAGATGCCTATCGCGCCCTGCCTTGTCTTGATGTCCTTTATTCCTGTAAGCCTCATTGTTATGTCACCAAGCTCCTCGCCCGCATCTATGTCGGCCATAATCCCGGCGGGGCACTCGAACCAGCCTGAGGTGTCAGTGGACACGTTGCCCAGCCTGTCAACAATGGCGCAAAAGCCCGTGAAATATTTCCTGCCGTCCAGCTCCATCAGGCCGCCTTCTATGCCCACGCCGTAATCGGCGCCTGCCTTGCTTATGGCCTCCCTGGCCCTGTTTATTGCCCCCCTGGCGGTCTCGCTGTTTCTCGGTTGGCTGGGGACAGAGGAGTCCGCCCTGACGGGCAAGACCTCCACGTTCTTGAAGAACGCGGAAAAGCATTCCCTGACGGCATTCACCTTCACGGGATTCTCAGAACCAACAGCAACCTTAACCGCTGACATAATCCAATATCACCAGGTCAGACCCGCTCCCATAACCGCTGACATACGCCACAACCCCCCCGGCCTAACTGTATTTCCTGAAGCCGAGCTTCTCGGCATCTTCCCTGAAGCACTGCCTGCAGTAATTGAGGCCGTACTTGTGGTTCATGCCTCCTGTCCTGTTGCACTTCCTGCATCTCTTGAGCATCCTGCCAAACTTCCTCGGCTTTGACTTGTTGAACTTCTTGTACCTCGCGGCCTTGACAGGCTTGTGGGCTATGCTCTTGAACACTCTTTCGTATGTCATGCTGATTCTTTTCTCCTTTTGATGATATTGATTCAAGCCAGCAGGCCAGTTATGTCGGTGTCCAATGTTACTCCTCATCTGACACTGTGACCCCGCAGGTCTCCCTGACCCATTCAATGGCCTCCTCTTTGGTTATCCTCTGGCGGGCGCCGATGGGCTTGGGCCTTATCATCCTCTTCCTCACCCTGAAACCGGGCCTTTCAAGCGTGACAGCTATGTCAAGGCCCATGATCCCGACATCGGGATCGTAGCGGACTCCGGGGATGTCAATATATTCGGCAACACCGAAAGAGAAGTTGCCGCTCTTGTCGAACTGACTGGGCCTGAGCCTATTTTCGGCTGCCTTGAGCATCCTTGTGAGCATCTCATGGGCGTCCTTCCCCCTCAGGGTTACCATCGCGCCGATGGGCTTGTTCTTTGCGCCGCCGAAGGTGTTCCTTTTGTGCGTGGTAGTCACCACAATCTTCCTTTGCGCAATTGCAGCCATAATCTTCTTTGCCTTGTCAAGCTTTGGGCCGGCCTCTCCCGCCCCCATGTTAAGCGTGACCTTGGCAAGCCTTATCATCCTCATCGGGTTGAGCGCGGCCTGTTCCATCAGAACTCACCAGCCATTACCAGGTCCAAAAGCGTCTCTATCTCATCTGCAGCCGCCTTTATGGACACCGTTGAAGTTTCAAGCATGGTCTTCCTTTTTCTTATGTCCCTGATAACGCCCTTCTTGCCCCTGTTCTTGCCGCCAACGACAACCACATGGGCACCCTTTTCCATCTTATAGTGCTTCGTAATCTTCTGCTCTGGAAGGCTTATCATCACGGAATCGCCTACCTTGTACTGCTCCGCTTTACCGGCAAGCACGTTCCTCCCGTCATGCATGTGCAGCTGAACATCCCCGCCCTTGACAATTGATTTGCCGACTATCCTGCATATTTTCTGCGCCGCCTCCCCGGCATTGATGGCGGCAAGCTCCACGCCTTTCTGCACGGGAATTACCCTGAAAGTCTTCTTCATGTCAGGTATCTCAACCACGTCCATTAGCCCCACGGGAAAGCCCACCTCTTTCCTCACCTTCCTGTCAACCATGACCTTGCCCTGCTTAAGTATTTTCCTGGCCTCCGCCGCTGAATCTGCTATGTGCAGCATGTCGCGAAGCACCACCTGAAGCGGTATGCAGCTGCGCTTTGCATGGGGTCCCGGCAGGGGCGAGACTACCAGAACGTTCCTCTTCTTCTCAAGCGGCCAGAAATCCGGCATCGCAAGCCTTTTCAGATACGCCATAGCTTTTTCTTGTCTCCTTGGTTATATTCACCCATTATTGCGGTCTGGCTATATGCAATCGTCGTTAGCCAGCAGCTTGTTCCTTGCCTCCTAATTGCTTAACCGGCTTTTCTGCCTGCACCTTGCTTTCCCCGGCTTCCTTCCTGTCTCCAGGCTTTGCCACTTTCTGTGTTTCATCATAGTTGACTGCGATCTTCACCTTCCTTTCAAGCATCATCTGCCGGTCTTTGTCGATCAGGTCAAGATATGTTTCCCTCACGTTTGACGGGTCGAGCGACCTGAGGACCTCGCTTCCGTCAGCCTTTTTTATCTTCACGCCCTCAATATAAATCCTTGACTTCTGCATGTCAACCCTCTCGACATTGCCCCTGAATTTCCTGAATTCGCCCCTAAGCACCTCTACCTCATCCCCTTTCCTCAGGGGAATTGATTTTCTCCTGAACCTTTTTGCCAGGTCCCCGGCAAGGCAGGCTGAGAGGAACCTGTGCCTTATGTGGAGCGGTGCGTTATACCTGTATTTCCTCTGCTTCCTCGGCTGCTTGCTGCCGACCCATTTTGTTGAAAATTCCGTTCTCATATCCTCTCAGCTTACCTTAGCCCCGTTCATTATGTCGCCATCAACCGTCAGCAATACCAGCTCTTCCTCCGCTCCCGCGGCCAGCAGCATGCCGTTGCTCTGGATGCCCCTGAGCTTCTTGGGCTCCAGGTTTTCGAGCACTATTATCTTCTTTCCCACCAGCGTGTCCGGTTCGTAGCGCCCTGCTATCCCGGCGACAATCTGCCTCTTCCCATCGCCTATGTCCACTTCCAGCCTTATAAGCTTGTCCGCGCCTTTCACCTTCTCGGCCGAAAGAACCTCCGCAACCCTCATGTTCATCCTTGAAAACTCTTCATAGCTGATCATAAAACCGCTCACACTACAATCCCGGCAAGCTTTCCAATTGTGGGGAACCTCTCGACAACCTCCTTTGCAACCGGCCCCTTGATGAGCGTGCCTTTTGGGTCCATTTTGTCGTCCACCGCAACAGCAGCATTGTCCTCGAAGCTCAGCCTCATGCCATTGGGCCTCCTGTACTCCTTTCTCTGCCTGATCACGACCGCCTTGAAGACCTCGTGCCTCACCTTTTCCTCACCTTTGTATACCCTGCATATCACAAGGCTTCCCACGCCTGCAGAAGGCCTCATCTTCCTCCTGCCCTTGTACCCTCTCACGCCGATTATCATGAACTCCTTGACGCCCGAGTTGTCCGCGCAGGTGAGTATGGAGCCGGTCTGCAATCCCCTGACTATGCTGCCGCTTACAGCTTTCATGATCTCTTCTTCCCCTTCCTAGCTTTAACGGTTTCCGCCTCCGCGCCCTTCCTCTGGACCACCACAAATGTCTTTGTCTTTGACAGCGGCCTGCATTCGGCTATCACGACATTGTCGCCTTCCTTCGCGTGCATGCATGGGGGGTTGTAGGCAGTGACGCGCGACTTCTTCCTCTCATACCTCTCGTATTTGGTGATGAACCTGTGGTAATCCCACCCGACTATTGCTGTATTCCTGGGCTTGGTTGACCTGACAACACCCTCAAATACCCTTCCCCTTACGGGCAGACGGCCGTGCCACGCGCACTTGTCGTCCTCGCAGGGCTTCTCAGGGGGTTTCACGTCAATTCCTATGGAGCTTTTTGTTGCCATAACCATTCCATGCGTTCGATCAGATATAAAATAAGGGTTGCGGGTTTTTAAATACCTGAACGCCTGTGATTTAACGGAATCGATGCTGGTCTATCCAGGATAAAATGCCGGCGGGCCGTCAATTTAAGGCGGTACGTGTTTCTTGAGAGTAGTAAACAACAGAAAGCTTTATAAACCTTGACCTACTACAAATGGATAAAGGTGAATTAAATGGCGCTACCACCAGTTTACAGAGAGAATGAAACATTACGATTAAAAGGATTTATTAAATCGTTCAGACCAGCGCCGCCTGTACCTGGCAAAGGACAGCAGGGGGATACAACTTTTGATGAAATGTTTCCATGGAAATTGGCATCAGGAACCCCTGAACAACCCGTGCGTTACAGCCGGCATGTAATATTTAAAAAAGGATGGTCAGATCTGGGCAGGGAACCCAGAAAGGAGGATCAGGATGTCAGATTTGTTTATGACCCATCCCATAAAAGAATTTTTGTTGTCAGCCAATACGGAGAGCGGGCAGCAAGCGTTCAAAGGTTTGACAGGGGACTGCTGACAGGCGAAGCTGAGCGTATTCGTGATGAAAGTCTGGATATGTATTATTGGGATTGGGAGAGGCATGCGCATAGACACTTAGTCATGCCTGCAGTCAGCCAGACATATTGGGTAGAATATAGCCCTGATGGTCGCGTAATTAGTCGTATAGTTGGTCCAGACAAAGAAATATTCGTGACTCAAAAATATAGACCTGATAATCCGGGCGATCATAGAAGATGGATCACTCAATGCAGGAGTCCAGAGGAAGATTATTCTAAGATGGATCAAGTCACACTGATGTCATATCTGGCTGGACTGGATGCATTCAGGAAAAGAGTTACCGAGGGGATGCCAGAAGCAGTAGCGCAGGCATTGCAGCTGGATAATACTGGAGAAATCCCACCAATTTATTCCAACTTGTTTTGACTAGTTTACCCGGAGGCAAACAACCAAAGTAAGCTGACGAGTGTAGCCCAGCTAAATCGGTATCGATATAATAGAGAGATATCCTATATAAACAATATAGCTCCCAAGAAGAACCCCTCCATTCCACCTGTTTATTTTCCCGTTAAGCATGAAGATTTGCAGGATGAACGCGAAATACAGCATCACCATCATGTCTGAGAACACAATCTGCCTGGAGACCTCAAGGGGCGCCACCATGGCCGCCACCCCAAGTATGAAAAGCGCGTTGAAGATGTTGCTTCCTATGATGTCGCCCACGGCTATGTCGGCAAGCTTCTTCTTCGCTGCAACTACGGACGTGACAAGTTCGGGGACCGACGTCCCGACTGCCACGAGGGTCAGCCCTATGAACGCCTCCGATACGCCAAAGGACCTGGCCATTGAGGCGCCGTTGTCAACCAGCAGCTTTGCGCCCGCTATTGTCCCGGCAATGCCCGCCAGCACCATCGCCGCGCCTTTCCACCGGGAATTCCTTTCCGGCTTCTGCCCGCCCATAAGCTCCTTCAGGTGGTCCTTGTGCTGGTGCTTTGCGGACTGCAACATGTACGTCATGAATATCCCGAAGACCAGCAGCAGTATCAGGCCGTCCACCTGCCCCAGGAGGAAAGGCCTGCCAGCAAAATCCGGTGTTCCCATTGACAACAGGACCAGCAATACCGAGCCTGCTATCATGTATGGCGTCTCGAATTTTACAGTGGACTTCCGGACAGCCATTGCTGCAACGAGGCCGGAAATGCCCAGTACCAGCCCTATGTTGGCTATGTTGCTGCCGACTATGTTGCCAACCGATATGTCCCTGAAGCCTTCCAGTGCGGCGATCACGCTCACCGTGAATTCCGGCAGGGAGGTGCCGAATGCGACTATGGTGAGGCCAATGACAAGCGGTGAAACGCCCATTTGCCTGGCCATTGCCGACGCGCCCTCCACAAGGAAATCAGCGCCCTTGATGACGATGACAAGGCCGAGGAAGAAAAGTGAGGTTATCAGCAGCATGTGGCTGCCCAGCAAATAGGATGCCGCCGAGAGCAGCAGGAATATCAGGAATATCCACAAAGGCCTGGCATTCCATCCTGCCATATATTTCAATAACAGCGGGAGATTATATATAGTGCGCTATGATTACCCTCCAGAATCTCGTAAGGCATGAGCTGACAGGGCTTGAAGTGGTGGTGGCAGGATCCACGAACAAGGCAGCCATAGGCCTGTCAGGCATTGTCATCGGGGAGACCAGGAACACGCTGACAGTGGAGACTGCCAAAGGGGAGAAGAGGCTGATAAAGGACCAGTGCACCTTCAGCTTCAAGTCGGGCGGCAGGTGGGTGAAGGTGGATGGAAGGATTCTGGTGGCCAGGCCAGAAGACAGGATAAAGAAGAAGCTGAAGACGTGGTAACGGCCATGCAAGCACTGCAAGAAATGCCATATTCATTCCTGATTTGCAAGCATTTGACTGAATGGGCATTTATGGAATTATTATTGTTCTCAGCCAGCTCACGCCTCAATCTGCTCCCTTGAGAACCCGAGCTTCAGGAGCGCCTGGACGACCTTGTCTTTGTGCCCGCCCTGCAGTTCAATTGTTGTGTCTTTCAGCGTGCCGCCGCAGGCAAGCCTCATTTTCAGCTCCTTGAGGATCTTCTTCGGGTCCACGTCCTTCGAAAGTCCCTCGACGGTGGTGATAGTCTTGCCGTATCTCCTCTTTATAACAGAAACCCTGATCTTTTCAGCTTCCTTTGCTATGGTCTCGCACACGCAGAGCGATTTCGGGAGACCGCAGGTCATGCAGGTGTCGCTCATCCCTTCCTGGAACCCCCTTTAGTGCCAGCCGGCGATGGCTTGCCCGCCGCCGATGTTATCGACTGACCTGTGTTTTTCGCTGGACCTGCTGATTTCGGCGGACTTGTAGTCGCCGGACCTTTCGTTGCCGGCCTGGCGGCCTTCGCTTTCGAGGCTTCCTTCTGGATTGTGTGTATCCTTGCTATGGTTCTCCTGATTTCCCTTATCCTGCCAGGAGAACTCGTTGACGCGCCGATGGCTATTTGGGCTCTCTCCTTGGACAGCTCCAGCCTGAAGTCATTGACCCTCTTGTCAAGATCCTTGCCTTCAAGCCTCCTGATTTCCTTGACTCTTAGGATTGACATAAAAACGAGATAGTTTATTAATCTATTCCTCCTTTTTAAGCTTTTCACCGGATTCTTCCGGTTTCGCGGGGGCCGCATCTTTCGGCTTTCGGGCCCTCTTCTTTGGCTTCTCGACGGCTTCAGCTGGCTTTTCCTTGCCGATGATTTCCTCGAGGAGGACCTCCTCGTCGGGCTTGTCCTCTGTCTTTTCCAGCACCTCCGCAATCTCCAGCTGGACAACCCTGGCCTCCTTGGTGCGCCTCCTATCGCCGGTTATGTCCTCGAATTCCCTCATTATCTTGACCTGCACGCCGACCTTGCCTGGCTTCGTGTTGGCCTCCTCGAATCCCTTGTCGACGAGCTCCTTTGCCGGGTTTCCGCAGTGCTTGAGGTAGCCGTCCAGGAACTTCGCAGTCATGCCCTTGTTGCCTCCCATCTTGCCGGCAATTACAATCTCAGCGCCTATGGCGCCGGAATCCATGACCCTTTTCATCGTAAGGTTGCCGATCTTCTTGTAGTTGTAGCCCATCTCTATCGCGGAGGCTATCTGCTTGGCGACAATCTTGGCGTCCAGGTTTGGGTTCTGGATGCTCTTGACGTCAACCTGGGGGTTCTCCAGGTTGAACTTCTTCTTGAGGGATTCCGTGATTTCGTTTATGTTCTTCCCGCCCCTCCCTATTATCCTCCCCGGCTTGTTGGTGTAGATGATTATCTTGATGCCCAT
>JACQOB010000043.1 GCA_016202745.1 Candidatus Aenigmatarchaeota archaeon
ATTATAAACTTATTACTTACTTTTTGGCAACCTCCCACAACGCCCTGAAGAACTCCCGGTACGAATCCGCCACTTCCCTGCTGCTTATGGCGAACAGCACGGTCTTCCTCTCGTCCCACAGGAGGATGTCCACGTTGTCGCCCTGGATGCCTATTGAGGCAGGTGTTGCATGCTTCATGTACCTGACCTGCGTCCTTCCCATTCTGCCGTAGCGGCCTCCGCTCTTCCTCAGGTCTTCATTGAATATTATCTTTGTCTTTATGCCTTTCGCAGCGAACCGCCGCCCCTGCATGCTGAAAAACCTCACAACCCTCGGTATGTCCGAGTAGCCCGATTTGGCGCCCAATACAAGCCTTTCGTCGCCAGGCTTCAGCTTCTCGAAAACCTCATTGAAATATGATTTGACCCCTTCCGGGCCCGTATATACCCTCGCCTCATCTGACCTCTGCTTCAGCCTTCTCCTCGCTGACAGCACTGGTATGATGCCTTTTACCGCATTCCTTTGATCCTGTATTTCCCTTTCCTTCCTGGAAAGGAATTCGAACATCTTTGAGGGATCGAGGGCCTCATAGTGCCTGACATTCGATTTTATGACATAGCTGGCCAGGCCCTTTTCCATCAGCCTGTTGAGGATGTTGTAGACCTTCGAGGAGCTTATCCTTGACCTGTCCACTATCGGGCCCGTAGTGCTCATCCCGATGTCCAGCAGCGTCAAATATACCCTGATCTCCCCCTGCGTAAGGCCGATGCCCATCAGCTGTTTCTCCAGCATATCCATGATTACATTTGGCAGGGATATTTAAATATTTCTCCTCCCTAGGGGGGATGTAATAATCAAATAGAAACAAAGCCAACCTTTCTGTAGAGGTGATAAATATGAAATCAACAACATTGCGAGCAGTTAAAATAAAGAGACCGGACGGCTATGCCGCTCTGGACGACAGGGGTGTGGACAACTACTACAGGTCAGGCGAAAGGAAAAATTTCCTAAGCCAAGTTGTTGTGGACCCCTTTGAGTACGCGCTGAAGGAGCGCACGGGTTACTGGGACGGCAATGCGCCTTCCGGAAAGAAAGAAACGAGCGTGCCGGTGGGTGACATCGAATTCCATGTGACGACCACCCCGACGGCAAAGAGGCCGCCCATTGAAGAGGTATACCAGCATGCCAGGGCCTTCCTGGGCAGGGTGATGGAAGACTACATGCAGGGAAGGACCAGGGAAGGCGTCAGGACAATAGAGGGGATGCCTTACATAGACGCGGCGCAGGTGCTGAACGAGATCGCCGGGAAGAGGGAGGAGGTAATATCCGAAGGCATAAGGCAGGGCATAGCTTTCGGGCTTCCACGCTATCTGAAAGACTGGGACAGCTTCCTTGTGGAAATCGGCTGCAAATTCGGCCTCCTGAAGCCGGAAGCAGCCAAGACTTACGTGAGGTCAGTGCAGGCCGTGAAAATGTACGGCGATACGACAAAGAAATTCGAGGCAAACCTCAAGGGCCTGACGGGCTACACGAAGGATTCGCCTCCTGAGGAGACAGCAGACACGTGGGAGGAGGCCGGCTCGCACCTTTTCCTGGTGAAGACCATACCCTACAAGTCAGTCTCCTACGCAGGCGTGATAAACACCCTGGTGGGCGATGGCGAGAAACCTGAAAAGATGGGCGAGGTCAGGAGGGCAAGCCTGGGAATCGTCTGGGGCCTTGACGCATACAGGCCGAAGACAAGGGACGGCAGCGTCTTCCTGGAACTGGGTGTCCTGCAGGCCAGGCTGGACGGCCTTGTGGAGGAAAACACAGAAACAGCCATCAGGCAGCCAATACTGCATTTCCCCCTTCTTGATTAGGGGGGTTCCCTTATTTTTTATTTTTCATTGCATGTTTCTTTGAGAAGACGAAGTATTTCCCTATTTTCTGCTTCAGGTTGAAATTCTGTGTTCCGGTGTCCGTGATGAACATGTGTATGTGTTCGCTGCCGAATATCATGTCAAAATTGAACCTGGCACCCTCAATGTGGATGTGGGAATCCTTCTCCGGGTCCTCCTCAGGCCAGGACGCCGACAAATAAGTGTCAATTTCCCTGTCAAGCTCTTTCAGAAACCCAAAAATAACATTCCCGGCCCGCTTCTCCCATTCCACCTTCAGGTAGGTCACCTTCCCATGGCTGCTGAAGCCTGAAATAATGCCCTTCATGGCTGCTTCCCCTGCATCTCCTGGAGGGCCTTCTCGAGCACCATCCCGATGGCGTTGATCTGCTGCACGACGCCGTTCATCTCAGCCTGCAGCTGCTGCACAACCCTCTCAATGTCCTTCTTTTTTTCCTCGATGGCGCTCTCAGAATCAGCGATGTTCTTGTTCACCAGTACGTCCGCGCCGACATCAACCAGCATCCTGCTGCTGTCCGCCAGCTTTCCGTACGCAAAGAAGCCGCTGCCCAGCGGGATTATGGCTTCGTTCCTAGTGGCTCCGGCACTCTTTATGTCGTTGACGGCCTGCCTCGTGGCCTCCAGCTCGAGGTATTTTCTCTCAAGGATAAAGCCCTGGTTCCTGAGCTCTTCCAGGTGTTTCTGGAGGAGCTGGTACATGATAAGCTTCTCCTGCACCTCTTCCTGTTTCATACAATACATATGTGTCTGAGGGGTATAAAAAGAGATGCAGCGTACAACTTAATGCAGCTTGAGGCCTCAGAGAAAATCAAACACCTTGGCGCAATATCCTGGAATCCTGTTTATCTCGTCTGCCAACCTCCTGGCAGACTTCTCGTTCAGTTTGTCAAAAACAAAGCGGTAATGGCCAGTGTCATAAATCTCTAATACGCCGCCTTCCCTATCAACCGCCGATGTCCTGTAAACTGATCTCATTGCGCCGACGCATTCATCCGGCTTCCCAAGGCCATCCGGGCCCACATTAACCCCGACTCTCATAAGGCATATATTGGGCGTAAAGCATAAGAAACTATCTGTCAACTGCCTCCTAAAGGTTTACAGCATCTTAAGGTGGCCTGTGACCTTGTCCACGGCCTTCTCATCCGCGGGGCCCACGGCCAAGGCAGTGAACGTGCCGGCCGGCACTTCCGTCCGCCCGGCGTCCTTGATGATTGCGCACGGGAGGCCTGCGGCTAGGGCCTTCCTGTAAAGGTCTTTCAGTTCCTTCAGGCTGCCCGCTGAAAGCACGACCTTCTTGCTTCCGCTCTCCTCCCATTTCTTCTGCATCCACACGTCCGCCTTCTTGTATGCTTCCAGGGACGCATGGGCTGCCTGGGCCGCTGTCTTGCCTTTGGAAAGCTTGAGGTCTTTCCTCACGACAATGACCTGTTTCATAAGCAACAACATAACATTCGGATATTCTTGTCAAAGGATGGATCAAATATGAAAGAAAAAAAGGTATGCTCCGCCCAGTAAACAAAAGGACGGGCAATAGTTCAGCTTACCTTACATCAGCATCAGGTTGCTGTTCCTGTAACTGTTCCCCTGTCTGTTATCGGGAATGTTCCACCCTGCTGTATGTACGACACCGTGACGGTCAGCGAGTAAGCTGTTCCGGCTGAAAGTGATGGACAGTTGTCACCAAACCCGAATGTAGCTGTCTGGCCCGAACCCACTATAAGATTCAGTGGTAATGGCGGTGGGAATGGCCCTGTCGTGTTTATCGAATCTACAGTTCCACAGTTGCTGGTCGAAGTTACTGCTGTCACATCAGATATGTTTATCGGGCTTCCAAGCGAGTTCTTGAGAGTTATGTTGAAATCGTCGCCCGCGTATTGCCAGTCTGTTGGCAGCCCAACGTTCGGAAAACCAGTCGCTCTCTTTCCGGTGAATGTTGCAGGATTGAAGACACCCAATGCAAACAGAGCCGCAGCCACAATGATTATGATTAATATTGCCCAGCCGTATGTCATCAGGTATTCCATTGCTGACTGGCCGCTCTTTCTTCCTGTCTTCATGTGCATCTTTTATTAATTAGGACACGCCCCTATTTATACCTTTCTTTCGATTCACGCACCATTATCCGTCCACGCAATTCTGCCTGGCATGCAAAATCAAGGCTGATACTTCAAATGGTGCTGCCTGGTTTTGCAGAACCTCAGCGTTTTATTCCTTTCCATTTCTTTAATGCCGCATCATACCTGTCCATGCTCCCCGTGTCAAACCACTGGCCGCGGAACTTGTATCCGTACAGTTTCCCCAGGCGCGCTATGTGGGGGAAGACATCGGTCTCCAGCATGGAAAAGCCGCCTGGGATGAAGTCGATTATCTTCGGCTCCACCATATAGAGCCCGGAATTTATGAACATTGAAGGGGCATCCTTCGCTGACGGCTTCTCGACAAACTTCACTATCTTGTCACCCCTCAGGTCGGCGACGCCGTAGAGGGTGGGATTGTCCACCCTCGTCAGGGCTATTGTCACCAGCGCCTTGTTTTCCTTGTGGAACTTTGCCATCTGTGACAGGTTGATGTCCTTCAGCTCGTCGCCGTTGGAAACAATGAATGTGGAATCCGGCAGCTTCCCTTCCGATCGCGCGAGCTTCAGCGGGCCGGCCGTGCCAAGCGGCTTCTTCTCGACTATGTAGCTTATGTGCATCCCGAAATGCCTGCCGTCGTCCAGGTAGTCCATCATCCTCTCCCTCAGATAGCCCACTGACAGGAGAACATCCGTGATGCTGTATTTCTTTAGCAGGTCGAATATGTGCTCAAGAAGCGGCCTGCCGTGGACAGGCATCAGCGGCTTAGGAATCTCGTACGTTATTGGCCTCAGGCGCGTCCCGGCCCCCCCTGCAAGTATGATAGCCTTCATAATACCCATTCTTATTGGATTCCTTTTTTAAAAGCGTCACCTCAGGAGCCTGAGCGTGCCTCCAAGAAGGCCGGTGCAGAATACGGCATCCCTGAGGATGATTATCGGGACTGAAGCCAGGCCTATTGTAAAGTTCTTTCTCATGTACCTTTCCGCTTCAAATCCTGAGATGGATAATATCCCTGCTACCGCCAGCACAAGAGAATAGAAATATCCAAATGAAGCATAAGATGCCGCGAGGATGAGGAAAAGTAAGCCCAGGCATATCAGCTGTACCTTAATCCATTCCGGCGTATAGGAATCTCTTGCAATCTTATCTGGATGTTTCTTGTATAATAATACCCGCCAGTACGCCCTCCTGAACTTCTGCCTCAGGTATTTTCCCAGGCTGTCCGGGTGCATGTGGCCAACCACTGCGGCTTCATTGAAAACCAGCCTGTGGCCTGCCTTGGAAATCTTGAATGACAGCTCCGGGTCCTCCCCGGAAGCGGTGGAGAATGACTCATCAAACCCGCCGAACTCAAGGAATATGCCCTTCCTGTAGGCGGCGGAATAAGAGCCAATGAAATCTATGCGGTCCCTTGACCTCATCCTTGCGTACCGCTCCTCTATCTCCAGCTGGACAAACCTGGCCACCAGTTCCCTCTGCCCTGACTTGTACCTTCCCTGGACGCCCGCCACACCCTTGTCTGTGAACGGCTTCAGCATCTCCCCCAGCCAATTCCCTTCAGGGATGCAGTCCGCATCTGTAAAGACAAGTATGGCCCCGCCAGCCGCCTTTGCCCCGGCATTCCTTGCGGCAGCCGGCCCGGCATGCCGGATCTCCACCAGCCTCACATTCCCCTGTTTCCTGACAGCATCGGCTGTGCCATCCGTGGAGCCGTCATCGACCACTATGATTTCATAATCCCCACTGAAGCTTTGCCTCTGCAGGGCCTCGATACAGAGGGCAATCACCCTTTCAGAGTTGTACGCCGGGACTATCACAGAAGCGTCCATAATAGCCATTTGAGCCTGCTGCGGATTAAAAGCTTTATTCCAGAATCACGCGAGTTTAACAGGAATCTTTTCCAACAACTGCGGGGTTATTAGGATCACCCGCAAGACCAAAGGAGGGCATCACAATAGTGCCTTTTGGTTTCAAATAATTTGGCGCTTCTCTGAGAAACCTCTTGATTAATTCGGGGGGAGCCAGCATGCTCGCTGAAATGGTGTCTCCTTCTGGTGGGTCTCCTGCGAAATATGGTTGGTTAAATATTATACAATCGGCTTGATCCTCAATGCCGCCGAAACAATCACCTTCAACTGCCGAAGCAATGTTCTCTAACCCAAAATGCCTGATGTTTTGCCGCGCATTTTCCACAGCCAGTGTCGATACGTCAGACATCACTACTGATTGTGCGCCATATTTTGCCATCACTACACCCATCAGCCCGGTCCCACATCCGATATCAATAGCGTCTTTTCCCATAAACAGATTGTTATGGTAAAAAAGATATGCAGCATGCTGCCTTGCAGTGACAATTGCAGGATTCCATACGCCTTTGTTTACAAAGAACCCCTCAAGGATGTCACCATAAGGTGTTATCTGAAAATCTGTACGGAAGCTGTCATGTTGCTGATGTTCCCACTGCATTAATACTTGTTTTCTTTGAGCTTGATTTAGCTGTCTCAGATTACTTTCATTTAATGACATAGATTGATGAGTTGAACGAATTAATTTGAGTTTATCCTGAGCCAGCGGTAACCGGAATCTTTTCTTGCGCACCGACTTTCGCGTCTTTTGTGACAGCATACTTGAAAAGGTGACGGAAAAGCACGCGGCTGGCCTTTGCTATCCTCACGGCTTCCGTGGGGTTGGTGGCGGCCTGCTTTATCATCTTTGATATGAACTTGCGGTTCGTGTAGAACTCCAGCCTGGCCTTGTTGCACCAGTGGAGGACCTCCCCGCTGCTCAGGCCGGGCCTTTCCACGGTTGTCTTGTGCAGGCCTTCCTCTGTGTTCCATTTGGAGAAATCCTCCGTTCCGAGGTAGCCCGTCTCCTTGGCCCACTGGTATGCCTGCGTCCCGGGGTAGACCATGAGCGGGTAGAACTGCGCGCTGTTCGGGTTCAGCGCCTTCGCCATCTCTATCGTCTTCTGCATGGTTTCAGGCGTGTCCCCCGGCAGGCCGAATATGAAGCACCCGTTCACCTTGAGTCCCGCCTTCCTTGCCTCGCCCATGAACTCATACTGCCTGTTCATTGTTGACTTCTTTTCTATGGTGTTCAGTATGTCCTGGGTTGCGCTTTCGAAGCCGACGCACATGAGCCTGCATCCGGCCTCCTTCATCTTCTTCATTGTCTCCATGTCTGTGGTAACCCGTGCATTGCAGGACCACGTGACCTTTATCCCCCTCTTAATGAACTCATCGCACAGTTGCCTTGTCCTGACCAGCGCTGTTGGAAAGGTGTCATCCTCTATCATCACCTCATTCACGAACGGCATCTCGCTCTGGATGAACTCGAACTCGTCCGCCACGCTGTTGACCGACCTCATCCTGTAGGACTGTTTCATTGGAATATTACAGAAGGTGCAATTCCACGCGCAGCCCCTTGCCGTCAGCATCATTATCTCGGGCCAGGTGGTCGAGGCATAAAAGTATTTCTTTATTCCCTCCTCGCCGAAATGTTTAAGGTATATTTCTGAAACGAATGGCAATTCATCCAGGTTTTGAATAAAAGGCCTGGGAGGATTTTTAATTATGTTTCCATTTTCCCTAAAGGCTAACCCTTCAACAGCATTCAATGGCTTTCCGGCCTCAATGGCAAGGGCCAGATCCCTTGTAGTGTAATCATACTCCTTTATGCACACTGAATCAATGGCAGGCGACATGCCGAATGTATAGTCGGTCATGTTAGTCGGGAATGTGCCGACAAGGTTGATGTGCGTGCCCGGCAGGGCTTCTTTTATCCTGGCGGCCACCTGCACGTCATTGACAACGCTCGGCGTGCTGGTGTCAATCACCACAAGCCCTGGATTGAGTTGCCCGGCAAACTTCGCGGTGTCCTCGTGGGACCACTCATTTGTCACGCCATCCACCAGCTTCACGTCAAAGCCTGCCTTCTCCACCGCCCCGGCGGCATAAGCAAGATAATAAGGGTAATAAACCGTATTGCTCTTCGTGACGCAGGGCGACCTGCTCTGCCTGGAATACTTCTTCATGAAGGGTGGGTTCAGCATGAGGACTTTCATTCTTGCCATAACACAGGTATCCTTTTGTATACTTCATTATAGTTGGCTTCTGCTGTTTTTATAAAGGTTTGCCTATAACTTCACGGCATCCTGCACGAAGTCGTTTTCCTCTGAATTGAATTCTATAAGGGTTATGTCCGTCAGGGCATGCACCTCGTGATAAATGAATGGCGGGATTTCTATCAGGCTGTTCTCATCGATTTTGATCATATCATCAGCTTCCAGTACTTCACACTTCCGTAAAGCCTGGCCAGTTTCACCAGGGAAACATACGCCAGCCCCAGCAGGAAGATGAGAACCTTACTGCCTGCCTTGTCCCCCCTCAGCAGGACAACACCCTGCGGGCTTTTGAGGGTGAACTCCCTGCTCCGGTGCCAGAGGCCTGTCGCTGTCTTGAAGTCCGCCACAGGGTTCCTCAGGAAGCCAAGCCTAATGTCAAAGAATTCGCTGGCCCGGGCTGGGTGCTTCCTGTACAGCAGCGGGTCTATCGTGTGGATATTAACCCTCCTCTGCGCGTACATGACCTTTTCCTTCAGCGTCTTCAGCCTCTCCCTGTCGCTGGCGTGGAATATCTTCGCCGAGTATGTGAGGATGCCGCGATAGCCCGCATCAAACATCCTGAAGGCCATGTCTGTGTCATCCCTGAAGCCGGAACCGAGCACATTGAACCTTTCGTCGAAATAGCCCAGCTTCTCTATCAAGCCCTTCCTGTATATTGTCGAGTTCCCGCCCGTCTTCGTGAACGGGCTTACAAATGCGACATCCTTATCAAAGAATTTCATTATTTTTTTTACAAATGCCTTCTCAAGCTCGATGTCACCCGCGCTCAGGCAGACATAAGGGTGTTTTGCGATTTTTATTGCTTTGTTCAAGCCGGCAACCCTTCCAGCGCCTTTATTCTCTATTATCCTGACCTTTTTCCCAAAGCCTTTTGCAATCTGCAATGTATTGTCCGCAGACCCGTCATCAACGACTATGACCTCTATGGCAGGCCAGTCCTGGCTTAGCGATGACCTTATGCATTTGCCAATATTGTTCTCCTGGTTCCTGGTGGATATGATTATGCTGACGCCCTGGGGTTTCATAACATTATTTTGACTGAAAGAATTAAAGCCAGATATAAGTATGTTTTAACAAAATAATATTACATGGTTGAAAAAGTCCGTACGCAACAAAACAATCCCGAGCCCAAAGAGGAGACCCACAGGGCAATAAAGCTCATTACTGAATTTGGCATTTTTCTATCTGCTCTGAGTATAATCGTTAGCGTGGGCCTTATAGCCATGATACAAAGCGGCATTCCTGCATTAGAAAATTATTTTGGCGGGTTTGATAAAACTGCTATACAAGTTCTTGTTTTTAACATTGTAATTAGCTTCATTTCTCTTGTAGCGTTTATACTCTTGTGGAGAAGGAGCAAATGGGGGTTTTATTTGATTGTGGTGTTGACCATACTTTATGCAATGTTCACCTTATCAGACGCCATTGCGGGTGCCCCGACAGTGATAATACTGGTTCTGCTGGTTGCGTATCTGACTACCAAGAGGGAATATTTTGGGTTGTAAACGCTAAACCAGCCTATATCTGCACCACGGAGTTCTCCCCGATTATGAACTTGTGGCCTGGCGGACCGGCCGAACCCGTTATCTCGCAGTTCTTCCCTATGAGGCTGTCTATTATCTTCTTGGGGCAGATTATCCTGCTGGAGCCTATTATTATAGAACCCTCAATCTCGGCGCCGTCTATCACCGTATTGTCGCCAATTGAGGTGTAAGGGCCTATGTACGTCTTTCCCTTTATCTCGCAATTTTTCCCTATCACGACCGGCCCTTTTATGACCACACCCGCGCCTATCCTTGTCCCGCTGTCA
>JACQOB010000048.1 GCA_016202745.1 Candidatus Aenigmatarchaeota archaeon
AGATAGCCTCCCTTTTTGATTAAACTTTTTTTGGAAAAAGTTTATGTGAAACGTTTCACCCCCCCGCGGATTGTTTCACCGGGACATTTAAAAGCCACGGATCCAGAGAATATAGCATGAAACAGTTCCTGTTTGTACTCGCAGGTCTGTCGGTCCTGATCGGGTCCGCCTCCGCGGCGTCGGGCGTGGAAAGCTTCACGATCGTCAGCCAGGTGGAACTGGACCTGACATCCCACGTCCTGATGACTGTGAGGCTTGGGGATCCTGTATCAAGCTTCAGTTACAACGTGGGCTTTGACATGTACAACATCACGACGGAAAGCGATTTCAAGTCAGTGTGCAGGACAATAAGCAAGCCCCTTGAGAATGAGCTGTCATGCGACCTGTCTGGCGTAACGGAGGAAAACAGCATCCTCAAGATTGAGTTTGACGCCGCCGGCAACATAAGGTCAACCAACGACACCCTTCTCTATACGCTGACGCTGGGCTCACCCCTGCCGGTGAACGATTCATTCATCATCATAAGGCTCCCTGAGGGCGGGACAATGGCAACCGAAACGCCCAACCAGTCATACTCCCCGCAGGACGGCGCGCTCACATCCGATGGCAGGCACATAGGCGTCTTCTGGCAGAGGGACAACCTGAAGGGCGGCGACAATCTCCAGTTCTCCATAAACTACAGGATACCGCCCAAGAGCGAGGCTACGCGGGACGATACAATAACAATAATACAGGCAGTGGTCGCGGCGGCGGCCATACTCGGAATTATACTCTATTTCAGGCACAAGCGCTTCAGCAGGCATGCCGAGATTGTGAAGACCGTGCTCAATGAGGACGAGAAGAATGTCATAGACATCCTGGCCGCCCACCAGGGCACCGTAATGCAGAGGGTCGTAGTGCGTGAGACGGACTACTCGAAGGCGAAGGTCACGAGGATAGTGAAGAACCTGAAGGACAGGGGAATAGTGGACCTGGAGCGCATTGGCAGGACGAACAAGATAACCCTCAAGATTAAGCATGAAAAGAAGGAAGCGCCAGGTGAGAAGGCAAGCTGAGCGCAGCGAGTGCGCTATCTTATCATCTTCATCATATCGGCCTTGGTGACCATGCCAATGACATTCTCCCTCTCAACAATCAGGACACCTGTGTGGTCCTTCAGCAGGACTGATATGGTCAGCACTGGCGTGTTCTGGCCCACCCTTGGGAGCGGCTCCTCCATCACCTGCCCGACTGTCACAGTGGAAAGCCGGGAAGGGTCGTCTGATCCAGCTATGAGGTCCAGCACCGACTTCTCCGTGGCAGTGCCAATGACATGCCCGCGGTGGATCACCGGCATCTGGGATATGTTGTGGTGCCTCATGAGCCTTATTGCCTGGTAAAGCTTCGCGCCCTTCTCCACAGACACAACCCTCCTGCTCATGATGTCCTTCGCCCTGATGCTGCTCCCCCTTTCGGCGGCCTCAAGTACATCGGTTATGCTCTTTATCTTGCTGTAGGCTGGATCTATCTTCCCTGCCTCCAGCTTTGCAATGAGGGACTGGGACACCCCGGCCTTGCCGGCCAGCGCGGACTGCGTCATGTCAAGCCTTTTCCTGCGCTTTTTTATTTCAGAAAGGTCGTGGAGCATGGAAATAATTGACTCTGCAGTTTATATTCTTTAAGGAATTATTGTGCCTGGATTTATTCGGAATAATGAAAGGAAAACCTGTCTGGCCTCGTTCCACGCCAGGGCGGCGACCAGACCGAAAGCCGCCGCCATAAGCGCAGCAATCTTCTCAATGACTTCCTTTTGCATCGATTCACCAGATAAGCCTTGGAGCCCCGATTAATAAAGTTCGCTCTTCTGCCTACCCCTGTAGATATCAACAGCTTTCGGGTGATGGGCGATAAAGTTATATTGCGCCCGGGCAATAATTAACCGGATGCCGCAGAGAATGGGCAGGCAGAAGCCTGAATGGCAGAGGAAGCTGGCGCAGGAGAGGATAGCTGTGCTTTTCCGGATTGCAGGCGGGGAATTTGGCCGCAACCCAGAAAGGTCCCACAGGTGCATGCTGGCCATCAGGCGGCTCGCAATGCGCTATAATATAAGGCTGCAAAAGAACATTAAAAAGGGGATGTGCAAAGGCTGCCACAGGTACATCAGGCCGGGCGTGAACTGCACCGTCAGGACGAAGCCTGAAAGGCAGGCTGTAATCATCACGTGCCGGGAATGCGGCCGCGTGATGCGCTACCCATACGTCAGGGAAAGGCGGCGATGAGACTGCTATGAAACTGCTGATACTTTTCGGGTTCGCGATATTGTTTGTCTCCACGTTCTTCATATTCTTCCTGCTGGACAGCCTCACTGAAAAGAACATATTGTGCCAAAGCACGGAGGCGGGCATCTTTTGCAACTTCCGCGAACTGGGCCTTTCCTTTGTCCTGCGCCTGATCGTAATAGGGATATTCACCGCCATTGACGTCTACATAGTCAGCATAATGTTCGGCGAGATTGCATTCGTGGGCGGGCTGAAGAAGCGCTACCAGGAGCTGCTGGCGATGAAGAGGATAGCGGAGAAGGACTATTACAGGAAGGAGATTGACGAGGCCACCTTCAAGAAGCTCATTCTCGGGTATGAGAAGGAGCTGGCCGAGGTGAGGGTGAAGATAAGGGAAAAGGAGCGCGGGCTGCATGAAGATGACGAATAGGGGGGGCAGCTAATGGGCGGCGTGATAATAGGCGGCGGCCTGGTAGTGGTGTTCATCGCTACACTGTCAATAATGCTCGTGTTTGACGTGCTGATAAAGAGCACGGCAAAATGCCTCAACGCCTTCGCTGGCTGCTCGGCGCAGGCCGACGGCGCCATGTTCCTTGCCGGCCTGGCCCTTGTCACCGTCTTCGTGATATTAATCATGTCAACCCTCTACATGATGTTCACAAGGGCTTCAAAAGATTCGTTCTTGAAGTGAACCCTTTGCCCCCCTTATTATGTGATACGGGTATTGGCCGGCGTCAAAGCATAATGTATATAAACTCTTCGTTCAATAAGATGACTATGGCCGGCATAAGGGACATGGAGACCCAGGAACTGATTCTCAAGGCAGCGGAAGCCCTGGAGAAGATGCCCGAAATGAAGCCTCCCGCCTGGGCGCAGTTCGTCAAGACAGGCGTCTCCCGCGAGCGACCGCCCGCACAGCACAACTGGTGGTGGATAAGGTCCGCATCACTGCTGAGAAGGATTTACCTGGACCAGAAGATTGGCGTCTCCCGCCTGAGGAAGAAGTATGGCGGCAGGAAGAACCGCGGCCACAAGCCGGAGCACAAGTATCCCGCTTCAGGCAAGATAATCCGCAAGATCCTCCAGCAATTGGAAGCAGCCGGTTACGTGAAGACAGAGAAAGGAAAAGGCAGGCTCATCACACCAAAAGGCCAGCAGTTCCTCGACAGGGTCGCGAAAGGAATGAAGAAGTGATTCAACATTTCAATAGCCTTTCCTGTATAAGCTTTTCGGACCATTGGAGGAATCTTTTTCCTATGTCAGGTTCGGCACAGCCTTCCCTGTAGAATATGTGCTGGTAGTAAGGGGGACCTGATGTGGTTGCCCCCCATTTGACCTTGAAATCATGCAAGCCTTGGGTTCCTACGCAGTACCCCAAACTCATATAATTTGCCCCCCTGTGCTTTGCATCCTGGATAATTTTATGGTAGAGTATGTCAGAAGAGCCAACAACTTTTCTATCAAAAAATCCCTCAAGAAATATTGACCTGCCTTTGAAGAGTTCACTCACCACGCCAAACCCAGCAAGCACGTCGCCGTTGATAACATTGTAAATCCTGACATGATCATACGCTGCGTAAACTCTTAGTCCGTCAATAAAGCCCAGCTGGGGGAGCGGGACATCGTGCGTCTTCATGAATTCCGTCATCAGTCTGATGTGCTCGTGGCTGAATATCTTGTCGTGTGCCACTTCCATCTTTAATCCATTGCTTTCTGCACGCCTCAGGTCGCGGGACGCCTTCGGCAGGTTCTTCATGTCGAATTCTTTGAGCGATACAATCCTGTCAGCATCCAGTTCACTTGGTTCGGAAAAATCCTTCATGTGGAAGCCGGCAATTGATGCATCTTTTATCTGGCTGGCACCCCAGTACCAGACGTAATTCGCCTTCTTGAATTCAGGCTGGGAAGACAGTATTTTTTTTATTTTTTCAACAGCCATTTCATGGCGTTCCAGATTATGCCCGTTAATGTAAAGTGTTTCGCCATCAAACAGGCACAGACACTCCCCAATCAAATAGGGTTCGCCCAGTATAATAGAATAGTAAAGATACTCATGGTCGTACAGGTAGGCATGCTGTTCTATGAATTTCTTGTCCTCTTCAGAAAGCATATATAGAATTTATTTAATGATATAATAAAATGAGAGTGCTATGAACGGCGAAGAGCAGATGGACCAGGCGCAAATGAAGCAGCTGGAGGAGATGAAGAAGAAGCTGCTTGCGCAGATCCTTTCCAAGGAGGCCTATGAGAGGCTCGGCAGAGTCAGGCTTGCGAATGCCAACCTGGCGGCCCAGACAGAACTCTACCTGCTCCAGCTCTACCAGGCGGGCAAGCTGCAGGACAGGGTGACGGACGAGAAGCTCAGGCAGGTGCTTACCGTGCTGACGCAGAAGAAGGAGTTCAACATCAGGAGGAGGTGAAGTATTTATTTCTGCAATGTGAAATATCCATATGGCCCTGAAAAGGCTCTATGCGGCCGCTGCCATATCGGCCCTGCTTTCTTTGTACAGCCCCGCAACCGCGGAAGAACTCCCGGAACAGCCGGCAAGGCTTGTTGCATCAGGGGACCTGGACGGCGACGGGATAAAGGAGGATGTTATCGGCGTTTACAGGGCGGACGGCAAGATGCTGCAGGTCTACAGGCTTGTGAAAGCCAAGGGAAACCGGTATGCGCCTGTCTTAATAGGCGAAATCCCAAACAGGTTCAGAAGCGTAAGGCTGACTGTAGAGGATGGGGATAGGGATAATGACCTCGACATTTCCCTGGAAGAAGACAGCAAATCCTATCCTAGAGAAGGATATTATTTCGAAAACAAAGGCAGGGGAATATTCGCTGAACCCGAATCATATAGAGTCGGTGTGGTTGGAGGCGTGGCTTCCGGGCCGGACTGCATGGCTGGAAGGCGGGAGGAATAGGATGATGAGAAAACTCCTTGCCGCGGCGTCGGCCATGATTCTGCCTACGGCGCCAGGGCGGCAGATGAATGCCCCGAAGGAGCCTAAGAAAACCACCATAGGCATACTGGAAGGCGTTCCAGGAGGGCCCTCCCCCAAGATTGTAAAACCTTGACAGCAGATATTTATTTCTTTCATTCCCAATATTGCGTATGGCAGCACGATATATTAGCGGCATTGTCCTGGCATCAGGACTCGCCGCGCTTTCAGCATGCGCGCCGCATTACGGGACAGCCAAGGCCGAGATGCCTCTCTCGGCATGCGCCCTGGATGTGGGATACCCGCAGAAGGAAAACACCAGGCAAGCGGCTGATTTCAACGGCGATGGCATAATGGATTACGCCGCCCTGTCAAAGAGCGGTGATGTGCTAGCCGTCCACGTCTTCACCGGCCATGGGGACGGCAGCTATAGCGGAAGGCTTGTAAGCACGATAAGGAGCGACGCAGAATTCGACTCCTTTGGAGCTTATGACAGCAACCTGGACGGCAGCCCTGATATCATAATAAACGTAAAGAGGATGGATGCCGGCCCCGACAGGCTGGTCAGCCACCGGTTTTTCAATGACGGGACAGGCGAGTTCAGCTACAACGGCCCCGCAAACGTGACAAGAATCAGGTAAGCCCTCTCAACACTTATAAATGAGATTTCCACCAGTCTGTGACTGGTGGCGAAGAGGGGATACTCATTCTTTTCTCCCCACCACCAACTATTACACGGGGAGCGAAACCTGCCCCATGCACAAATAAGATCCAAT
>JACQOB010000047.1 GCA_016202745.1 Candidatus Aenigmatarchaeota archaeon
GAGATATTGTAAAGGAGGCTGGAAGGGATAAGAATGGCTGTTAAGCAGGGTTTGGCAGCTCTGGAGCTGCCCTATCTGGTAAAGGAGGCCTCTGCCTTGGTGGGAGCCAGGCTGGATGGCATACGGCAGCTCTCAGAAAGTGAGTTTTCGTTCTCCTTCTACGTAAGAAATTTAGGCACTATGCGGCTGGTGGTTTCCCTGCCTTCCTATGTGTTCCTGGCAGCTGGAAAGGGCGAGGGGGAGTGGCGTGTGTCAGGGTTCTGCTCCCGGCTTAAAAGCATCCTTTTAAACGCCCGCTTGACTGCTATCCAGCAGCTTGGCAATGAGCGCATACTTGAGCTCACCTTTTCGAAAAGTGAGACTTTCAGCCTTTTTGTGGAGCTTTTCAGCAAGGGAAACCTCCTTCTCTGCGATAAGGACCGGCTCATACTCTCGGCTCTGAGGACGCTTGTTTTTAAAGACCGCTCTCTCAAGGCAGGGGAGCGGTATGCGCTTCCACCGCCTATAAATAATCCGTTTGGCATGGAGAAGCAGGAGTTCTTCCAGGGGCTGAAATCCTCGGGCAAGGAGTCTGTTGTGAAGGCGCTTGCGCTTGATTTCGGGCTGGGAGGGAAGTATGCTGAGGAATGCTGCCTGGCAGCGTCGGTTGACAAGGGTAAGAAGCCCGCGGATGTCTCAGCAGAAGAGGCGGAGCGTGTCTTCTCAGCTGTCCAGGGGCTCGTCGGAAGGCCGCCTGCCCCTGAAGTGGTCAGGGACGGGGTTGTGGACGCAGTTCCCTTCCCCCTTTTGCTGTATGCAACAGTCGCGCGGCAGCCCGCCTCCTCATTCAGCGAGGCAATAGCGCAGGTGCTCAAGAGCAGTCAGCCGCCGGTCGGAGATGCCAGGACAGGCAAGCTGCAGCGCATCATAAGCGAGCAGGAAGCGAAAATTTCTGAGCTGAGGGAGGGTGCCGAGCTGGACAGGCGGAGGGGCGAGCTTATGTACGAGAATTACGCCCTTGTTCAGGGGATACTCGAGGCAGCATCCCAGGCGTGGAAGGAGAACCGGCTTGCCGCGTTCAGGCACCCGGGGGTGAAGAGCGTGAGCGCAAAGGATGGAAAGATAACCGTGGAGCTTGAATAGATTAATAGTAGAAGTCCTCTGGCAGCGCTTCCTCTTCCTTTGTTGCGGGCCTGGCCTTTTCAAAGAGCGCAATGAAGGCCTCCTCGCTTGCTGCCACGCCGGCTCCGACCAGCCGCCGGGCAAGCTCTTCTCCTTTTGGGTCCTTCTCAGCGCTGTAATTCAGGAGGTACTGGATGGTTTCCTCGGAAAGGAACCCATTGTTCAGCTCAAGCACTGCCGGCCTTCCTTTCCGGGTTACCCTGAAGCCGCTGTCCACGGCAATGTCGCCGCCCACCAGCATTCCTTCCTTTTCCCCAAAGCCGTGCTGCTTCAGCTCATGGAGCAGCAGTGCTGTGGCCATCTCCTTGAACTGCGCTTTCGCAAGGGTCTCCTCGTTCATCTTGAACAGCTCGGTTCCTGTTCTTTCAGGCTTCACGACCTTTCCCAGGTACTTTCCGACTTTCTGTCGGGGCCCTTTCCCTGCCACCCAGCTGCTCCGGACGAGATAGGCGTAGTGCTGGCCGTGGTTGAGCTTTTTCCGTACGAACATGCAGCTGTTTGGGCACTATGAGCTTAAATTTTTTGCGGAATTGCAGGAGCGCCTTGTTTCCATTTTGATTGTTCGCTTGGATTCATGCCCCGAAGCTTGCTGCGGTTGGGATTTTTTATTCCCTGAAAATAAAAAATAACAACCTTTATATATAACATTATCATCTTGATTTTTAAGATTTTGATGTTAAAATGAAGGGGCTGTCAAAAACTGAAATTGCTGCAATAGCAGACCTGGAATTCAGGCAGAAGTACTATTTTACAAAAGAGGACATAACATCCCATTTCCGTAACAAGCGGCAGATTATAAACACAATATACGCACTGAAGAAAAAAGGGCGAATAGTGCCTCTTAACAAAAACAAATACTTCCTTGTTCCTATAAAGGCAAGAGCAGGCAGGTGGACTGACA
>JACQOB010000052.1 GCA_016202745.1 Candidatus Aenigmatarchaeota archaeon
GTATACTATTGGCGCAAGTGATATGAATCTGGTTCCCAATAATATATCAATGTCTATTGGCGGGTTTTGCTAATAAGCTCCCAAAGCCCCACCGGGGTGGCAAGCTTTTAAATACAGACTTTCATATATATTCCTCGGCAGCTAAATTAACTGCTGCCGGCGAGTGAATTATGAGCCCGTCAAAGCATAAGATTGATGACCTGGTATATCTTGGCACAGGCGGAACCATCTCCAGCGGCAAGAGTGAAAAAGGTCTGGCACCAAAGTACAGTTTAGAAGAGATGGTGGCAGAGATATACCCGGAAATCAGGGATTATGTTAACAATGTGCATCCCATACAGCTCATGAACATTGACAGCTCTGAGATGACTCATGAGAACAGGATAGAACTGGCAGAGAAGTTATACGAATCGCTGCTGGGCAAGTATAACACGAATCCGGACAGGAAGGCCAGAGTTGTGATAACTCACGGGACAGATACGCTCGGATACACAGCGCCGCTGCTTTCCTTCATGGTACAGGGTGTCGGCGTACCGGTGGTGCTTACGGGGGCCCAAAGGGATTGGGAACATCCCCACACTGATGCCAAAAGGAACCTCCTTTTTGCAAGCCTTGTTGCCTCTGAAGACATAGGAGGCATCTACGTTGCCTTCAAGAACACTGTCATCAGGGGAACCAGGGTAAGAAAAAACGAGGCCCCAGAAATTGACGACCTGAACCCCTTTGAATCCGCGCACATTGAACCGGATGGCTACCTGAGGCCAGGCTTTTCATTCGAGTTCTCAGAATATGCGGAGGACAACTATGGCGAATCCAGGTCGCCAGTGCTTGACACCAAAATCCTGCCGGGAAGTGTCAAGGTGATAAAACTTCTGCCAGAGCATGACCACAAGGAGTTTAACCATATTATTGATGATGGATACAAAGGAGTTATCATAGAGGCATTCGGAACGGGCAATATGCCCTCGAATAACGGCAATTCCCTTATCCCGGTCATACAGGATCTCATACATAGAGGGGTGACCGTAGCTGTCGGCACACAAACAGGCGGCACAGTTGATATGCACCAGTATGCGTCCGCCAGGCCATTCCTGGACATTGGCGCAGTGCCACTCTTTGATACGACTACGGAAGCTGCCTATTCAAAACTGATGTGGATCCTTGGGCATACAGATAGGCCCAGTGAGGTCAGGAAACGCCTGCTCAGGAATTATGCGGGTGAGATTGACAAGAAAAATATCGGCGGACGCACAAAATATATCAAACAGGGCCTGATATTGAGCGACATAGCCCAGAGCATACTCGGCGGCGGCTATGGGGGACTTGAACACGCGAGAAGATAGGGTTATCAGAAGCTCGACAGCACAATCATCGTCTGCGTCTTGTCAACGCCGCCTATTTCCCTCAGGTCGGAGATGATGAAATCATTCAGCTTCTCCACGCTCTCCACCCTCACCTTAAGGATGATGTCGCTCCCTCCGGTGACTATGTTGACCTCTTCAACACCGGGATGCTTCCTGATCTCCTTCGCCAGCTCTGTCTGGGAAATCTTCCTTCCGTCGGGAAGCATGTAGGAGACTGTCAGGAGCACGATGGCCGTGATGTTTTTACCGAGCTTCTTGTGGTCTATGTTGAGCGCATACCCCTTTATCACGCCCAGGTTCTCCATCTTCTTTATTCTATTATGGACTGTGGTGATTGGTATGAGGGTTTTCTTTGATACCTGCTGCGTGGTAAGCTTGGAATTCTCCTTAAGGAGGCCCAGGATCTCCATATCTTTTTCATCAAGTGTTTCCATAATGGAATATTATTTCGCTTATTTATAAACGGCAGAATGATGGAATAATTTTCCATATAGGTTAAGAAGCAGTGGATAAGACAGGAATATTTTCCATGTTATGAAGAATAGATTTTTATATCCACCACAGCCAGTCATTAGCGGTATGGAAGAAGTGCTGAATCTGCTTAAGGAGCTGGGGATGCAGGAATACGAGACCAAGGCCTATTTAGCCCTGCTCAGGACAGGCATATCCACTGCCGAGCAGGTGAGCACGCAGGCCGACATACCGCTCACAAGGGTTTACGAGACTCTTGTATCCCTTCAGAGGAAGGGGCTGATCGCAGTCATTAACATAAGGCCAAAGAAATACAAGCTGCTCCCCCTGAAGGCGCTGGAAAACATTGTCGAGGAAAAGAAGGAAAGGATGATGAGTGAGATAGCCAGGGCTGAGGCTGTCCTGAAGAAGATAACCTCCATGGCGCCAAAGCCCAATGGCAAGGCAAACCTGCAGCAGGAGCAGGAGGACATATGGATCATCAAGGGCAGGAAGAATGGCGTACGGGTGATACGGGACGCCGACCGCAACGCCCAGAGGGAGATACTCATTTTTGCCGATGACATATCATGGTTCCCCGAATTCAGCAGGCTTGTCGCGGGGAGGGTAAAGGAGGGCGTAAACGTGAAAATACTCTGCAACGTGAACGCCAAGACGAGAAAGATGGTGGATGCCGCGCTCTCCATAGGCGCCGAGGTCAGGGGATGGGATGTGAAGGGGCTCCAGGGGAACATACTCGACGGCAAGACGGCCCATATAGTCTGCAAGATCCCCAAGGCAGGCATCAAAGAGGAGGAGTATTACGGGGAACCCGGGAACGACAAGCTGTTCACCTATGAGACGATTACGCTGCAGAACCCTGTCCTCATCAAGGTCTTCAGGACGCATTTTGACAGCTTCTGGGATGCCGGAAACGTCCAGAAAGAGCGCCAGGTTTTGTAAGGATCACCAACACGACCAGCAGCACTAGCCACAGCATTATGTACAATAGACTTAATTCTCCTGTTTTAACTCAAAAACACGAGTAAAATGCCAAAGCTTTATAAAGCCTTCGGGCTTATTATAAGGGTGGAATCGCTTAGGGGTCGCCATGCCGACGTGCAAAACACCCGCAAGCGGCCACCCGAAACCAGAGGAGTTGTCATGAAAGTTTCCAAAAAGCCGCTGGACAAGAAGCTGTATTCCCTCATTGAAAGGTCTGTCCACAGGGAAACCTACCACATATTCCATTCAACCCTGTACGAACATGATTGAATTCCCCATGGCTTTATAAGTACAATCCTCATTTAGATCACAATAAAAAGGTATTTATTCACCCTTGAATAAAGTATTATAACTGCCGCTGGAAAGGTTATGACGTTTGATATCCTGGCCCATGAGCTTGTTCCGAAACACGAGATTCTCTCAAAAAAGGAGAAGGAAGAGCTGCTTGCCAGGCTTGGCTCCAGGGAAGAGCACCTGCCAAAAATCTACGAATCGGACCCTGTGATCAAAGTGATAAAGGCCAAGCCGAAGGATGTCATAAAGATAACCAGGAAGTCGCAAACCAGCGGCGAGGCAGTCTATTACAGGATAGTTCTTAGGGGCTAATTGCTGCATTGCAAAGCCAGCTAGGAATATTACTGCCGATATTCAGGGGGTCGGCATTAGACGTGATCGGCTGAAACGGGCATCATCAATGAGCAAAGGTTGACCGCTGGCTTGCACACACATAACAAAGCCAGACTGGGAAGATAACCCAATATCATCAAGGAGCAAAGATGGAAATGGACACAACATTCGTCGACATATTCAGCGCATTCGAGGCGGAGAACGGGCTGGTCAACTTCCAGATAGAGTCATTCAACAATTTCGTAGGCTTCGGGCTCCAGCAGATCATTGACGAGATAGAGGTGGTGAAGCTTCTTCCTGAGCTGGGGGATTTCAAGCTAAAGTTCGGGAGGATTGAAGTCAGCAGGCCCATTGTGAAGGAGGCGGACGGTTCAACGAGGACCATCTACCCCAATGAGGCCAGGATAAGAAACCTTACCTATGCGGCTCCCGTGTATGTTGACATTACGCCAATAGTGAACGGCGTGCAGGAAAAGGCGGAGAAAGTCCACATAGGCAACCTTCCGATAATGGTAAGGTCAGGCCTCTGCAACACCAACGGCATGAACCCCGGGGAGCTCACGGAGAGGGGGGAGGATCCGAACGACCTCGGGGGGTATTTCATTGTGAACGGCACCGAGAGGGTTCTTGTGCTTATCGAGGAGATAACATCCAACAAGCCCATATTTGAGAAATCAAAGGGCCTGATAACGGTGAGGATAAACTCCGAAAGCTCAGGCTTCAAGCAGAGGCACATAATAACAAGGAAGCCGGACGGCGAAATAACAATATCGTTCGCAAACCTCAGGAAGCTGTCCATACTGACCCTCATCAAGGCGCTCGGCCTTGAGACGGACAAGGAGATATGCGAGAACATATCGGATGACCCGAGGCTGCTCAATGACCTGTACATCAACCTTTACCAGGAGGAGGCCACCACGACAAAGGAGGCAATAGACATCATAGGGAAGAAGCTTAAGGTCACCGAGGACTACAGGGAGGAGAGGGTCAACCAGATACTTGACCGCTACCTGCTCCCGCACATAGGGCAGCAGACAAAGGATAGGATTGAGAAGGCGAAGATCCTTGCCAGGATCGTCAAGAAGGTCATTGCGCTCTCGCAGGGCCTTGCCCCAAGGGATGACATTGACCATTATGCGAACAAGAGGCTGCTGATGTCAGGCGAGCTCCTCGGCCAGCTTTTCAGGTCCATACTGCTCGGAAGGTGGGGGCTGCTGGCAAAGATGAACTACAACTACCAGAAGCTTGTCAAGAGGGGCAAGCACCCTTCAATACAGGGGATCATAGAGGCTGATGCCGTGACGAAGCAGATACTTTCCTCTCTGGCAACGGGGAACTGGATAGGCGGCAGGACAGGCGTTTCGCAGAGGCTTGACAGGAGCTCATATGTCAAGACCATATCCCACCTCAGGGCCATCATATCGCCGCTTACAGCAACACAGGAGCACTTCAGGGCCAGGCAGATACACCCCACGGAGTTCGGCAGGCTCTGCCCGGCAGAGACGCCTGAAGGCTCGTCCATAGGTCTAAGAAAGCACCTCGCGCTGCTGGCCGAGATAACGCCAGGCCTGAGCGCGGCGGAGAATGATAAGATATTGAGGTCTTTACCTCTGCAATGAGGAGGAAGGCGCAATCGAGTGAAAGACTGCCGGCTTGACTAGCCTGCTGGCTTGGCTTGACTGCCGGCTTGACCCAATTGGTGCAAGCCGGATTCGGCTTAGCCAGACTTTACGTCAAGCCGGAAACTGCGTCGCCTCCCTTTTCGATCAACCCTTTTTGGAAAAGGGCTGCTGGAGGAGACAGGGGAAAATTAAAAGAAGGAAGCTTGCAACAACGGTGAAGCACAGGACAGGCACAGGCAGTGAAAGGAGCAGCGCGGAGAGGGTAGCTGACGTCTACTACAACGGAAAATACATAGGGGAAGTGAAGAGCCCCCACCACTTTGTTGATGATGTAAGGAAGAAGAGGAGGCTTAACCTCCTGTCCCAGCAGCTCAACATATCCTTCCACCCGAAGTTCAACGAGATCAGGATTAACACCGACCATGGCAGGGTGAGAAGGCCCCTAATAATCGTGGAGAACGGAAAGCCGAAGCTGCAGCCGGATCACGTCAAGCAGCTGAAGCAGGGAAAGGTCAGCTGGCGCTACCTGATGGAGCACGGGCTTGCGGAATACCTGGACGCCGACGAGGAGGAAAACACCTACATTGCCATGTATCCGGAGGATGTGACCAAGGACCATACCCACCTCGAGATTGACCCCCTGGCGATGCTTGGCAGCTCAGCCGCGCTGATACCCTTCCCTGAATACAACAGGGGCGACAGGATAAACTACGGGGCGAAGATGGTCGGGCAGGCCATCGGCCTGATGATAAGCAACTTCCATGTCAGGCTTGACACCAAGTTCAACACGCTCACATACCCCCAGGTGCCGATAGTGAAGACGAGCATCTCAAGGATGGTGGAGGAATACCCGGAGGGGCACAACATCGTGGTCGCGATAATGAGCTATGACGGCTACAACCTCAATGACGCCATTGTGATGAACAGGTCCTCAGTTGAGCGGGGACTTTTCAGGTCCTTCTATTTCAGGACGTACGAAACCGTGAAGAAAAGGTACTGGGGCGGGCAGGAGGATGAGATAGCCATTCCGGACCACGGAATCAAGGGGCACAGGGGGGATGAGGCATACAAGGACCTTGGGCAGGACGGCATCATCAACACGGAAACCGTGCTTGCATCGGACTCGGTTCTCATCGGCAAGATTTCGCCCCTGAGGTTCCTCTCGAGCGAGGATTTCATGGGTGACATCGAGAACAAGAGGGAGACCGCTGTCACGGTCAGGCACGGCGAAAGGGGCATTGCGGACAAGGTCATAATCTCTGAGACCACAGACGCCAACCAGCTGCTCAAGGTGAGGGTCAGGGACGAGAGGGTACCCGAGCTCGGCGACAAGTTCGCTACAAGGCACGGCCAGAAAGGCGTCGTAAGCCTGCTGGTCCCGCAGGAGGACATGCCGTTCACCGCCGATGGGGTGGTGCCCGACATCATGTTCAACCCCCACGCGATTCCATCCAGGATGACGATAGGACAGCTGCTGGAGCTTCTCACCGGGAAAGCCGGAGCCCTTTATGGCAGGAGGATGGACGCATCCGCTTTTGGCAGCCTGAAGGAGGAGGATGTCAGGAAGACCATGAAGAACCTCGGTTTCAGGGATGACGGAAAGGAGGTCCTATACGACGGCAAGTCAGGGAAGGCCTATGAGGTCATGATTTTCACCGGAGTGTCATATTACCTGAAGCTTGACCACATGGTCGCGAACAAGATCTATGCAAGGTCCAGGGGGCCTGTCACGCTGCTTACGAAACAGCCCACTGAAGGCAGGGCGAAGAGGGGGGGGCTGAGGATAGGAGAAATGGAGCAGCAGTGCCTGGTCGGCCACGGGGCAGCGCTGACGCTCAAGGAAAGGTTTGACTCCGACAAGACAAGCATACCCCTGTGCAAGAAGTGCGGGCTGATTGCCATATTCGATATTGTGAACAACAAGGCCTACTGCGGCAACTGCAAGGAGTCGGAGATTGTCTGGGTTGACACCTCCTATGCCTTCAAGCTTACAATGGACGAAATGAAATCAATGGGCATTTACCCCAAAATAAGCACGGAGGAGGTTTAGCGCCTGGTCCGACTAGAGATTAAAGTCGGACTTTACGCCAAGTCGGCCTATGTGTCATAAACCCGTAAGTTGGAGAAAAATATGCACCTTATTACAAACCTGGAATTCAGCATAATGTCGCCGGAGATGGTCAAGAACCTTGCCAGGGTCAGGATTGTGACTTCCGAGCTTTACGACGCAGACGGCTACCCGGTGGAGGGCGGCGTGATGGACCCGAGGCTTGGCGTCATAGACCCGGGACTGCACTGCAGGACATGCGGCGGCACAATAGGCGACTGCCCAGGGCATTTCGGCTATCTTGAGCTGGCAAAGTCCGTGATAAACGTGCTGTACACCAAGACGGTATACCAGCTCCTTAAGCTCACCTGCAAGAAATGCAACAGGATAATGGTAAAGGACATTCATCTTGAAGGTGGCGAGGAGGCCATTGAGGATTTGAGGATCAAGGCTCCACTGAAATGCCCCTACTGCAGCACGAAGCAGAAGAAGGTAACTTTCGTTAAGCCGTACACGTATTATGAGGATAAGGACGAGCTTTCCCCCGACTCAATCAGGGAGAGGCTTGAAAAGATACCCAACGGCGATCTGAAGAAGATCAGCTTCAGCGGCGGCAGGCCGGAGTGGCTTATCCTTACGCTGTTCCCCATACCGCCCGTCACAATGAGGCCCTCAATAACCCTCGAGAGCGGCGAGAGGTCGGAGGACGACCTGACCCACAAGCTTGTCGACATAGTCAGGATCAACCAGTCGCTGAAGGAAAACATAGACATAGGGGCTCCCGAATTCATACTCAATGACCTGTGGGAGCTGGTGCAGTATCACATATCCACCTATTTTGACAACGAGCTCACGGGCGCACCGCTGGCAAGGCACAGGTCCGGGCGCGCGCTGAAGGGCCTTGTGCAGAGGCTTAAGGCCAAGGAGGGGAGGATCAGGGGCAACCTGCTCGGCAAGAGGGTGAACTTCTCCGCAAGGACTGTCATATCTCCTGACCCCAACCTTTCAATAAACGAGGTCGGCGTCCCTGAGGTCATCGCAAATGAGCTGACCATACCGGAATATGTGACACCCGGCAACATAAAGCAGATAAAGGACATGCTCAAGGACAACAAGGTCAATTACGTCGTCAGGCCCGATGCCAGGAGGATCAAGGTGACCGAGGACAACAAGAAGGACATAATGGAGAAGATCACAGCCGACTGGCAGGTTGACAGGAAGCTTCAGGACGGCGACATTGTCCTCTTCAACAGGCAGCCATCTCTCCACAGGATTTCCATAATGGCGCACAGGGTCAAGGTCATGCCATACCAGACCTTCAGGATGAACCCGAGCGTATGCCCGCCTTACAACGCGGACTTCGACGGGGATGAGATGAACCTGCACGCCCTGCAGTCAGAGGAATCCAGGGCAGAGGCCGCCGCGCTCATGGAAGTGAAGGATAACATCATTTCTCCCAAGTTCGGAGGGCCGCTCATTGGCTGCGACCTTGACCAGATATCTGGGCTGTACATGCTTACCCAGGACGCTGCCCAGTTCAGCAGGGAAGAGGCTGCCCAGCTTCTCGCTGACGCAAAGATAGAGGCAGACCTTCCCGAGAGGGAAATGTTTTCAGGAAAAGACATGTTCAGCCTGCTTCTCCCGAGGGAACTGAACATGGAATACAAGACGAACAAGGGCGTGGTGGTGATACAGAATGGCCAGCTGAAATCAGGCATGATCGATGCGGGCGGTGTGGGCGCCTTTAAGGGCAGGATAATCAACAAGGTGCTGAAGCTGAAGGGAAGTGACGCGGTGAAGGACTTCATTGACAGGTCCGGAAGGCTTGGAGTCGCCTACCTCAACAGGAGGGGAATATCAATAGGCCTGTCTGACATCGACCTGTCACCTGAGATACAGAAGACCGTCAGGGGGGAGATTGACAAGTCAGTTGCAGAGGCGAACTCCCTTATAGACAAGTACGAGAATGACGAAATAAGCGTGCTTCCAGGACTTACGCCGAAGGCGTCGCTTGAGGCGCAGATAATGAACGTCCTGGCCAATGGCGTCAGCAGGGTCAGCGACATCGTGGGGGAGAACCTCAGGTACAATGACATCATACAGATGGCTGAATCCGGGGCCAAGGGGTCCATAATCAACACAACCCAGATGGCTGCCGTGGTGGGCCAGGAGACCATCCTTGGCAAGAGGATAAAGAGGGGTTACCTGAGGAGGACGCTGCCCCATATAAGGCCTGGCGACCTGTCGCCCATGTCCCACGGATTTGTGGCAAGGGGATTCAAGCACGGGCTTACGCCATTCGAGCTTTTCTGGAACATAATGAACGGCAGGGAGGGCCTCATGGACAAGTCGCTCAGGACCAGGAAGTCCGGGTACATGCAGAGGCGTCTTGTCAATGCCCTTCAGGACCTGAAGATCGAGTTTGACAACAGCATAAGGGATGCAAACGGCTTCATTGTGCAGTTCAATGCCGGGGAAGACGGCATAGATCCCACGAAATCAGACTGGGGGAAGCTGAACTGGAAGGAAATAGTAGAAAAGAGTGTGGGGAAGTGAATGACTATGCTAGAGCTGCCTGAAAAGCTGAGGGGAGAGGTGGAGAATTACGCCAGGGAGAAGGGCCTTTCAGAAAGCGAGAAAGCCAAGGTCATGGAAGCCGTGCTGGCCCTTTACCATAAAGCCATCTATGACCCGGAGGAGCCGGTGGGGGTCGTGACTGCGCAGTCGCTGTCAGAACCAGCCACGCAGATGAGTACTTCACCTTATGAAAAGGTGATATTGAAGAGAAATGGCATTATAAGCGTTGTTGAAATAGGAAAGTTTGCTGATTCGATGATTGAAAGATGGGGTAAAAAAATAGACGGATGGGATGTGTCTGACTTGTCTTCTGAGGGAATTTATGTGCCAAGCATCACCAATGAAGAGAAAATAGAATGGCATAGGGTTCTGGAATGCAGCCGGCATAAAGCTCCAGGACAGCTTCTTAAACTAACCACCTTTTCAGGCAGGCAGATAA
>JACQOB010000051.1 GCA_016202745.1 Candidatus Aenigmatarchaeota archaeon
ACAAAAGTTTTGCATAAATTTTTCAGCAACTAATATTTGGAAGACAAACAATCTCATGCTGCACTTTTGTCTTTCATTATGTGTTGGTGTGAAGAGAGCTCCTGCAGGATAGGATGCGCAGGATGCGGGCTCGGAATCAGGCAAACGGCAAAGAATCCAAATCCAGCTTACGGCCCCCCTCTCCTGTCCTTGAAGAGCCGGTAGAGGAACCTCAGCAGCAGGAAGGCAGCAGCCCAGGGCAGCACGATGACGGCAAACCTCACGAGCGTGTTCACGCTGTCCACGAAGGATTTGACAAGCTCGGACAGTTTGACAAGCACGACATACGCATACTCGGACCTCTTCTCGTTCACAGACAGGATTATGGTGGAGTAGTCCACCCGCTGCCCTGTGTTGGCAAGGGACTCCTCAAGGTAGCTTATCTTCCGTTCCTGCTCAAAAATCTTGTCAGTCAGCTGGATTTTCTGCTCCACCTGGGCGGTTTCGTTGAACAGCTGCCGGTACCGCTCCAGCCGGGCCTTTTCCGCTTGGATTTCAATATTGAGGTTTTCGTAGGTGGCGGTGATGTCCAGCTGGGACTCCCGGAAGGAGGTCACTTTCCCGATTTCCTTCAGCTGCGCGACCACGGCATCATACTTGCCTGCCTCGACTTTTATCGTGTAGGTGCCCGCATAATAGGACTTTTTCTCCTCGCCGTAGCGGTTGACATTCTGGGACAGGAGGAAGGAGCCGGAGGAGGACACGATGTTTGTCACTTTTGATTCCGCTTCCTTGAACCTTCCCCGCTCCACCTCGGTAGATACGTCGCTTTGCTTGGTTATCTTCCGGTCCTTGACTTCCGGCGCAAAATCCCCGCTGTAGCCGTAGGGAGAGCCGGAATCCCTGTAGTTAGCGCCGCCGGCTTCATAATAGCGCGAGACCGCGCTGCTTTTATAGCTCCCATAATCCGCGCTTGTAAAGCCCTGAGAAGCGGAAAAGCTGGATAGCGCGCCGAACAGGTTGCCGGATGACAGGAACAATAGGACAAGAAGCACGAGTAGAATAAGGAGCCAGTTCTCCTTGAGTTTCTGCAGCTGCTCGCCTACTGAGATGGAATCACCTGCAGTACCATTCCGCACACCGCTTTTAAATTTTCTGGCAGGGTTCCAGCTAAAACCAAAATATTTTTAAACGGTAAATCCAGAAGGGGGTGGAAAGGGGGTGATACTGTATGTGCATGGATGGAAAGTACTGTATGGGCGGCAAGTGCTCAGCATGCTGGTCCGGCATGGCCGTTGTCGTGGGCCTTATCGTTCTGGCAAACGCCACATGGGACTGGCTGGACTGGGGAATGCTGATAGGCCTCTTGCTGGTGGTGAAGGGCGTCTTGGGCCTTGCCATGCCTGCCTGTCCGCACTGTAAGCCGGAGGGCTCGGTGGGAATGGCGCCTGCGAAGAAGAAGAGGTAAGCCCTCTTCTTTCTTTCATTTTTTCTGCGCATCGCTTCTGGCGCGCGATGTTTTATAAAAAACTTATATAAATGTTTATATATTTTAGACGCTACCTGTCCGGAATGTCCGTTCTCGGGGAGACCGTCAGCATTTTCAGGAAAGTTCTGGTTAAGCGGAGCTATCTTACGCTTTCTGTTTTCCTCGGGCTTGCGGTGAGCCTGAACCTCATCCTTGGGCCGGCAATGAAGTACGTTCTTGTGCTGGGCATGCTTCTCATCATCGCATCGCTTTCCACTTTTTACTACAACTACTTTCACAGCCCCTTCAACTTTGAGCTGGTGAAGCTCTCTTCCATTGTCGCGACCTTCGCCTACGGCTTGGTGCCTGGGATTGCCATGGCAGTGGCTGCAACACTGTTCAGCCGGCTGCTTTCCTCCAGGCTGAATCAGCGGGCGGTCGGCTCTCTACTAGGTATTGTTGCGGCAGTTGGCGTGGCCTATCTGCTGCAGCCGTGGGGGGTTGTGGCAGCGGGGATGGCAGCGGTTCTTGTCTACCACCTGATTAATCTTCCGCTCAGCCTGAGCATGGGGGACAACTGGGGCTTCGCATCGGTCTATACCCTGTCCAACGTGTTCTTTAACGCCCTGCTGATTTCCCGGCTGGCTCCTTTTCTCCTCTCAGTGGTGGTGTGAGGAAGCACAGGGGGTTTATATAAAATAGATAGATAACAATAAATAGTTGTGTTACCATGTAGGTACTACTAACCTCTGTGCAGGAACAGCGCTGCACATAGCGAGGCGAGAGAAAGATGCCTACTGCAGTCGTGTATGACAACGAGTACGCCCTTCCTATCCTTGGGGGGAAGAATCATCCGGCACTTAAGAAAACGTATAGCCTGCAGCCTCACGAGAGGCGCAGCATAGAGGAGATACGCAAGCGCCTTAGGAGTGATAGTCCGGATAAGGAGGTTATCCGAAGCCATGCGGAGTATCTGGAGGCGCTCGCCACGAAAGTGAGCCAGATTATTTCCGAGGAGGAAAGGGAGGGCTTTGTGAACTGGGATTTGAAGAAGGACGTGGAGGCCATGCGGCTTCTCTATCAGCAAGTGATGGAACGGCTTTCCCAAAAAACATAAAATAGTTTTTATTCTTAAGTGGTTACTTATTTTGCGATAATTTTAAATAGAAGACCCCTCTAAAGGGGTGCAATATCAGTAAAACTCTACAATAGGGGGTGAACTTACATGGCAAAAGGAGATGCCTTAGGCACAGTAGGCAGTTGGGCTTTCCTCATTGGAGCGCTCGTTGCCGTTGTTGCCGGCGTAATACCTGGACTAAACACAGGAAGCACGCAGGTCTGGGTAACGTCCGCAATCGTGCTGCTGGGACTCGTAGTGGGTTTCCTGAATGTTACCTCGAAGGAAACAATGCACTACCTGATGGCCGCAGTGTCTCTGGTGCTCGTCTCTACGTTTGGGGGCGATGTGCTGGCTGGGATTGAGACCGTGGGTCCTGTACTGCAGGCGGTATTGAACAATGTGATACTGTTTACAGTGCCGGCTGTCATCGTGGTATCGCTGAAGGCGATATACTCAGTCGCTTCAGAGGAGTAAGCTCATCGCTTGCTCCCCTTTTTCTTTTTTTTTGAAGTGTGCGCGGATAGCTATTTCTATCAGGGGCACATCAAAACAGTTTCTCAAGGCAACATTTAAATAGGAACTGTTCCGCTTGGGTTTTGCGGGCTCGTGATCTAGTGGCTATGATGTCACCTTGACGACCGCAGCGCGCCGAGGGTCAGAATGGTGAATGTCCCCAGTTCGAATCTGGGCGAGCCCATTTCATGTAGCGCGGAAAGGGTGGGAGCATTCGATGAAGCCTAAGATAGGAATCATGGGGTCCGCGAACGAGCGCCGAACAGGAGGGGTCATTTCTTCCAAGGCAAAGAGGCTCGCCTACGAGCTTGGAAAGGAGATTGCCCGGCACAACTGCATCCTGATAAACGGCGCCTGCAGCGGGATTCCGGAGGAGTCTGCAAAAGGGGCGAAGGAAAACGACGGGTTTGTGATAGGCGTCTCGCCTGCCAAGGACATGGAGGAGCATGCGCGGAGATACAAGTTCCCTGTCAGGCACTATGATGTCATCATATACACTGGGTTCGGCTTCAAGGGGAGGAATGTGGTGAACGTGAGCAACTGCGACGCGGTTATCATCGTTGCCGGCCGCGTGGGGACCCTGAACGAGTTCACCATCGCCTACGATGAGGGCAAGGTTATCGGAGTTATGCAGGGCTCCGGAGGCATCGCGGACTTTGTCAGGAGAATCATACAGGTGGCCAACAAGAGGACGGGCGCGAGGGTGTTTTACGACAGCGACCCGCACAGGCTGGTAAAGACGCTTCTGGTGGAAGTGCAGCGGAGAAGAAGGAGCAAACGGATTGAGTGAGGCTCACCTCAGGAGGGGTATGCAGTTATCGCAGCACTGCGGCTTCTCATCCTTGGATGTTTCCCGCTCGCAGGGAGTGCACTGCATCACCTTTTGGAAGGGCCTTCCGAACCTTTCGCAGCTTCGGGTAAGGCATTTTGTTTTGCCCTTGTTGAATGTTTCCTGGTTCACAGCCCCCTGGCAGGAGCCGCAGCACATGTACACGATTGCCATGCGGGTATCGCCTATCCTCGCGGTGTTTTTAAATTTTTTCGGCCTTTTATGATATTATTTTCGCTTTCTCCGTTATGCATAGCTTTTCAGGGAACAACAGCTGCGGCATCCGCTTTACCAAAAAATTTAAATATAAGTTATATGACAGTAGTGGGTTTCGTATACCAAAATGGTATAACGAATTCCAGTATGGGGTGCAAAGGAACCCTCGCGTTGCTTTGCGTGCCCCGTTACTGGTTACATGTGTGAAGTGACGTAGATGGAAGTCCGCACGTTGCTTACCAACAGCTGAAAAGAGGCCTTACCCTGACTGGCTTGTACGGGTCAGTAACGGACAAAAGGCTTCCGAGAGGCTTCAGCAACAGGACTTCCGCAGAGGATAAAACCTCACACGACTGCCTGAGACCAGCCTTTGGCTGGTCTGAGGGAGTTACAGGGGATTGTGATGGGCTACCTTGCAGCATCAATGAAGTGCAATGCGTGCGGCAATAAGTCGCTGATGAGCGATATGCGCTACAGCAGGTTTTCTGATTCCCTGGTATGCGTGCACTGCTACGAAGCCCAGAAAAAGGCAGGGGTGAAGGGTGCCTTGAAGGCCGCGCAGCGGAAGGCAGCCCCCCCGGAAGGCGATTCATTCGTGAAGTACAAGTGCGGCGCGTGCGGCTACCGCTTTTCCAGGAAGCAGAGCGTTGACTTCGGCAGGGTCTGCCCCTATTGCAGCCGCGATTCAGCTGTCAGGGTCTCATTGAATGAGGCGCAGCAGCTCCTGCGGGAATCCCGGTTCGTGGGATACTACTGAGCCTCCTTCTTTCATACGGGATTAGAAAAGCGTGTGTCTTCTGCCTTCTGCGCGGTACAGCTTTCGTATCAGGAACGGCACTGCCATGGTGGTCACAAGGGCCATCAGGAGGATGGTTCCGTACAGTTCCTGCCCAAGCGCACCTGAGGTCAGCCCGAAAAGGGCGACAATCATCGCCACCTCCCCCCGCGGAATCATCCCTGTGCTGACTATAAGCGCATCCCGGCCGCCCATCCCGCTCATCCGCGCAGGAAGGTAGCATCCTGCGAGTTTTCCTGCAAAGGCCGCTATGAGCAGGGCGGGGAGGAACCAGCTTATCAGCGTTACCTCTCTCAGGCTGACAAGGACCCCGAGTGAGACGAAGAAAACCGCTGAGAACAGCATCTCGTAGTAGTACGCTCCCTCCCGGTAGCTCTTTATGCCGAGCGGTTCCAGGCTTAGCCCGGCAAGGAATGCCCCGACAATGGCGGACAGCCCGATGGCCTCGGCCAGGGTGCTGTAGCCGAACGCGATGGTCATTGCCGCGATGATGGTCACCTGGAAATGCCCTGTCCTGGTGGCCCAGCGGTCCACGCGGAGGATGAGCCGTGAGAGGAGAGGGGTGAAGAGAAAGGTCGCTCCCACAAAAAGCGCGGCTGCCAGGACACGAAGCCCGATAGAGGCGAGGGAAACCTCGCTGCGGACGACTCCGGTTGTGATGGACAGCAGGATGAGGCCAAGGATATCGTCAATGACCGCAGCGCCTATGATAACCTTGGCGGTGGCTGTGGAGAGCTTTCCCAGCTCTTTCAGGACATTCGCGGTGATGGCTATGCTGGTGGCAGCCAGGGCGGTTCCGACAAATAGGGCTTGGAGGGTCCCGTAGCTGAAAAGAACCGTGACAAGGTAGCCCAGGATGAAGGGAATGATAACCCCTGAAAGGGCTATGAGGAAGTTCCTGCGCGTGTACACCTCGCGGAAGTTGCACTCCAGGCCGACCGTGAACAGCAGGAATATGGCCCCCAGCTCTGCAAGGGTGCGGACGATGTCGTTGTAGGTTATCAGCCCCAGTGCGCTGGGCCCTATGAGGATGCCGATGAGGATGGAGCCCACGACAGCAGACTGCCCTATCCGCACCGCAAGGGCATAGCCGAGCAGGGCTGCAAACAGGAACAGGCTCATCTGGAATCCCAGCGTTTCTGTCACTTGCATCTTCTGCCCGGCTTTCAGCCTTCCTCCAGGACTATCTGCGTGACTGTCTTTTGAACCCCGTGGATGTTTCTCAGCTTCCGTATCAGGAATTCATCCAGCTCCTTTATGCTTGCCGTTCTCACCAGGAGCACGAGGTCTATTTCGCCTGTGACCGCGTATATCCTCTCTACTTCCGGGAATCTTCGCAGCTGCCGTTTCAGGCCTTCAAGCCCTTCCTTCCCTCCCAGGAGCTTTTCATGGTCTATGCCTGCCATGACAAAGGCACAGACGCCTCTGCCCAGCTTCTCGTAGTCAGGCTCTATGGTGAACCGCTGTATCGCCCCATCTTTCTTCAGCTTCCTGAACCGGTTGTGCACTGTGGTGATGGGCTGGCCCAGCCGCTTTGCCAGCTCCCTGACAGTGGCTCTGCTGTTCTGTTTCAGCTCCTCAATAATCTTCAGGTCTGTCTCGTCCAGGGTCATTTTTGCAGGGTCTTTAGCACAATTGTTCCAGAAATATCGATAATTTATATATTTTTTGTATTTTTTACCACATTTTAAGGGATAAAATAATAAAGAAGCGGGAACTCCTTGTATCTTATTAGTAGTAGTAAATCAACAATTACAAACAAGGAATGGAGTGTCAAAATGAGCGGAAAAGACAGGTTTGGGATGCGTATTGTCACCTGCGAGTCTCGGCTTGATGAGCTGCTTTCAGGAGTCTGCAACTCTATTGAGGATGGCCAGCGCCCCCTCCGCAGCGCTGCATGGGATATCCGGAGCAGGGGCGTTGCGAACCGCTCTTTCGGGCTTGAAAGCAAGTGGGGCGGTTGCCTTTATCCGGGTTTCATGGGAGACCGCAAAGCAGCATGTGCTCGCGTACACCGGTTCGGCAGACGGGCTGGAAACATGGGTGGATATAGACTTGGGAAGGAACTCCTGGAGGGCCAGCAGGATGTACGCGGCAATCGCTGAGGCTGCTGATAGAAGCAGGGCGTACGCATGCTCGGGTTTGAGTGGCGGGTGAAACAAAATGTCAACAGATTATAGGCCGTCTTTAGCCGAAATAACGGCTCGAACATTTAGAGAGCTACGTGACGACAGCAGAAAGTTGGCAAAATCAGTCCCAAGAGCTGGGAGAATGCTCTTAGTTAATGCTGCTTTTTTGAACGCTGCGCCATATGGTGTTCCGACTGCTGCTTATATGATTTCTAAAAAGGATGGCACGGGTACCAGCTCACCAGAGGAAATTTTTGGATTAGCAGGGGCAATTCTTGTAGGAGCGGGAGGATTAGTTCTTCAGATGTTGGCTTATAGGCAAGCAGCGGAAGATGGGCATCCAGAATATTGGCTGATACCTGTTGCCACAAATGCTGTGAGTGCAGCTTATGAAAAAGTGAGAGGCGTTAGGAACAGGCTAATTGATGAATTTACACAAGGGGATGAAAAATGTCGCCTGTAACAAGAGTGGGCAATGTCGAGATAATAACTCCATTGCCTGTACCCGCACTAGTCTCAGGTCCCCCTATGGACTGCCTGGAGTACATGCTCAGCCAAGGAGTGGCCTTTATGCCATTTTCAGGTGTGCTGCGGGAAAGGGTTTCAGATAAGGGGGGATTCTTCTGGGACTCGTGGATTACCGCAGGAGATGTTGTGACAGTATATGGGGGCAAGGTCAAGGTAAGCCATGGCGGGGATGAGGTTTACCAGAAGGTCGTATCAGGAAAACCTGGTTTAGATGTTGAAGGAATCTATCAGCTTTCAAGCGGGAATGCACTTAATCTGGAGGAAGTTATTTCCTCATTCCTACGAATGGAAGCTATTCAGGACAGCCCACGTTTTGTGTCAGCTTCGCGACATGATGCTGGCGTCCTGTCAGATTATAAGCGTGAGCTGGCAACAGAGATGTCTGAAAACGGACTTCTTAGGGCTGCAGCAGGGGATAATGGTTGGATATTGAGGCAGTATGCTAATGCGGCGCTTACTCTGCTCTTTGAAAAAGGCACAACCATTATGATGCCGCCCCATCTTATTGATGCGTCCGATTTGAATATGGGCGACGGCTTATATCTGATGCTTTGCAATGCAATAACAGATTCTGGCAGAGTAACTATCTGCAGGCTTGATGACGGCGCTCATCACGCCTTTGCCTTAAGGGAGTATCGTGCGGATGCAAAATGACTGGAACAAAGCAGCCTGAGTATGGTGGGCACTCGCTGAAGCCTCTTATTTACTTTGTTTATCTGCTGTCACTCTTTTCTTTAGGCGGTCTATCTGGAACTGTTCTATCTATGTTCTTCAATAAACCGCCCGAACCAACGCCTGCTCCTCATCCTGTTTCTTACGTAATACATCAGGTCGGGGATTTGAACAGCGATGGAATAAGTGACTTGGTTGTAAGGCTCAGCGAGGAGAACAGGGTGGTGTATGTCAGCCAGCTGGATGGGACTTACGTAAGCTTGAAATCAAGTTTGGATAAGGAGCAAGAACGGATCGAAGGACTGCTGAACGAGCGTTAAAGGTTTACTCAAGACAGAGGGAAAGAGCCGCAAAATGCCAACAAATGCACAAGATTCCATTATTGACAGATTAGCGAATCATGATGTTAGAACACTTGATGTATTTGAGGTTGCAAGAGAATTAACTGGATTGAAGGAGCGTAGAGACGCTGAGGGCGTTAGAAAACTGCGTGAGACCTATCTTGTTGGTGTAGGAAGATTATACCCTGTTCGAAATATTGATGAAGTTAGGGGGATTGTAGATGGAAATTTATTGTTTGCGGCCGGAATAGCGGATATTGTGAAGGGGTGTGGTTATGAAGCAAGCGGACAGCTACTCGTTACTCCCAGACATGATGGTCCTGTGGCAAAGTTCTTTCAAGAAGCCATAGGATATCATTCAGCCAGTAAACGCAGGAAGTAAAGGATATGTCCATGTTGGAACACCCCCATTACCATATAGGGAAAATGGGGCAGCGGTTAGGGAAAGGAGGGTATGATGCAGTATCCATGGAAGAGGTGCTGGGAATAGAGTTCAGGGACAACGATGGGGAACAGCTTAGGCTATTCCTGGCAGGGGAAGTGGAGTTTGCAAGGAGGTATGTTGAAGAGCGGTTAGTCCTCATGGAAGGGTTGGTTGAAAAGGTTGGCAGAAGGGGTATGCGGGCACAGGAACCTTGGCGGACTGCCTCTTTCGAATTTGGCGAATTTTACAGGCTTACTTCGCAAGGATGGGAGCTGTATCATGAACTGTTTAGCCGCAGGGGGCGCAGAAGATAGGCGTTTTTTTGGCTACCGCACATTGCGGCATGTAGCGTGACAGCTCACGTTCTCTTATTTACCCCTCTATTATAACTCCTTAACATCACAATATGCCTACCTGAAAGAAAAAACATATGAACTATGGGTTGTGTGTAACGAAATTCGGAGTGTGTCAGAATGCAAAAGAAAAAAGTGCAAAATTTTCCGTGATAATAGAAAAGGACGAAGATGGCTACTATGTAGGGTATGTGCCTTCTATAAGGGGCTGCCATACTCAGGGTAGGACATTAGATGAATTGATGAAGAACATTAAAGAGGCAATCCAGCTGTGCCTTGAGGTTGAGAGAAAAGATATTGAGCCAGAAAAGTTTGTCGGTGTTCAGAATGTCGAGGTTTCTGTATGAATGGCAAGCTGCCTCTGCTTTCGCCAAAAGAACTGATAAAAATTCTCAATAGGATTATTCTGGAGAAACGAGTTTAAAACTAAGCGCCGCGGCCCGGATTTGAACCGGGATACCCTTTCGGGAACAAGCTCTCAAGGCTTGCGCAATGCCAGGTTATGCGACCGCGGCAAGCGGAGCTATTGCAGTTGAAAGGAGAGAAGAGTGTTTAAATGCTTTTCTGGACAGGGGTATGTCTGCCAACCGCTTGCAATGGCGCCCTGATAAGTCTGTTATCCCGAAACTGCTTCCGGTCACGAAATTACTTCCGCTTTAGTTCGTTCCATACCTGTTGGGGTGTTTTGTAGTTTAGGCTCATGTGCGGCCGTTCGTGGTTGTAGTGCCGCA
>JACQOB010000049.1 GCA_016202745.1 Candidatus Aenigmatarchaeota archaeon
CTGGCCGAGGTCGAGACTGACAAGGCGGTCGTGCAGATCCCCTCCCCGCGGTCGGGAAAAATACTGAAGATGCACCACAGGGAAGGCGATACAATAAAAGTGGGGGAAGTGCTTGTTACAATCGGAGAAGAAGGGGAGGCTATAGCTGAAGCCAGGAAAGAAATTCCCATTGAAACACCCAAGCCACAGGAAAGACTGCAGAAAGGCGTTTCCGTTGTGGGCGAGCTTGAGGAGGCAGGCGAGGACGTCATGCCAGCCCCGGCAAGGCCAATGCCGTCCCTGCATACTGCCCCAATCAAGGCGATGCAGCATAATCTGGGTGAGGTGCTTGTCCTTCCCTCGGTAAGGAGGCTTGCAAAGGAGCTGAAAGCGGATCTGGCCAAGGTTGCCGGCACGGGGAAGGATGGCAGGATAACGGAGGAGGATGTAAGGAGGGCTGTGGGGGGTTCAGAAAGCGCGTCAGAGGCCGAAGAGATTCCATCAGGAGAAGGGGCAGCCCCGAGGGTCGTAAGGAAATACGACATGTGGGGCTACATTGAGCATGTCCCGCTGAAGGGCATCAGGAAGGCCACGGCAAAGAAAATGGTTGAGTCAATGTTCACCGCGACCCATGTGAGCCACATGGACGAGGCAGATGTCACTGACCTTGTGGCGCTCAGGGAGGAAAGGAAGACGGCTGCCAAGGGCATTAAGCTGACGTACCTTCCGTTCATTGTCAAGGCCGTCATACAGTCGCTGAAGAGCCACCAGTACCTGAATGCTTCCCTTGACGATGCGCATGAGGAGATAATACTGAAGAAGTACTACAACATCGGGATTGCCGTTGATTCCGAGGGCGGGCTGCTCGTGCCCTGCGTCAAGAGGGCAGAAACGCTTGATTATCTGGATATCGCCAGGAACATACAGGAGCTTGCCGAGAAGGCAAGAAGCAGGCAGCTTGACATAATGGATTTCAAGGGCGGAACATTCACAATAACAAACATAGGGATAATAGGCGGAATTCATGCGACGCCGATAATCAATTATCCCGAGGTTGCAATCCTTGCCATTGGACAGATAAGGGAGAGGCCTGTCGTGCGCACAGGAGATGTTGTGATAAGAAAAATAATGCCCATTACTGTCACATTTGACCACCGCGTCCTGGACGGAGCCGAGGCCGCCAGGTTCACCGCAGACCTTATAAAGCTCCTGGAGAACCCGCGGGGGATCAACCTGAGCCCTGAAAAGGACTGATTCCCACGGATACCACTGTTTTTAAGCCGGGCGCCGTAAAATCTTGATATGATAAGGCCGCTGGTAATAGCCCTGGTTTTCATTGCCCTGCTCAGCCCGCAGACCAGCGCGCAGGTCTTTGATAACTATATCACAAGGATAGATGTTGACAGGCTTGGCGATGCTGATGTAAACATGCTCGTGTCCTTTGACTCCACCTCCATCAGCGAGATAAGGCTCCCTGTGGATGGCCCGCGGGACATCAGGGTTTTTGACGCCAACAGCCAGCTTGGCTACAGGGTCGAGGGGAACACGGCGATAGTGCAGGTTGGCGAGAGGAGGCCCAACTACGGCATGACGCTGGAATATTCCACCTCCTCGCTCACATCAAAGTCAGGCGACACGTGGACGCTGAAGTACGCCTTCGCCTCATTTGAGAAAGCTGACGCCGCGGAGGTGCACCTTTCCCTGCCGGCGGAGGCCGCAGTTCTTTCAGCAAGGCCATCGGCTGCCATCTACGCCGCAGAGAACATAATCGTTGAGTGGGACGTGCAAAACCCTTCATCCGGCTTCAGGCAGGACATGCTGGCAACATACAGGCTCGGCCAGGGCCAGTCCAAAGACGCTGGAATTGATCCTCTTGCTGCGGCCGTGGTGATACTGGCCGCTGTGGCTGTCTTTGCACTGCTGATCAGGAAGAAAGCAACACAATCCCAAAGAAATGGCCGTGAGGCAGGCAGGCCAGAACAATTGCCTCCAAAACCTGGCGCAATGTCAGAGGCGCAGAAAGACATAATGAAGACCCTCAGCGACAGGGAAAAGGCTGTGGTAGAGACCATTTTCAGCTCCGACGGCCACCACCTTACGCAGAAGAAGATAGCGATAAGCACGGGCATCCCCAAGAGCACGCTTTCCAGGACAATAAAATCCCTCCAGAGGAAGGATTTGATCGAGGTTTATGATATCGGGCTTGCCAATTCCGTAAAGCTCAAGAAATGGTTCTTTGAAAAGCAATAGCTTAAGCCTTTGTTTTATCTTGTTCCACCCTGTTCCAGCAAAGGTATTTATATAGTTCCTGGCAAGCCATCTCATCTAAATCTAGGGGTGGTTTAATGGCAACATTGCGTGAAGTGGGTCAGCATGAAAGGAAGAATGTCAGGAGGGAGCACAAGCCTGTGATGGTGAGTGCATCCGAACTGATAGGCAACCGCGTCATTGGCGTCAACGGCGAGGTTGTCGGGAAGGTCAAGAACATATACCTTTCCAAGACAGAGCTCAAGGTGGCTGGAGTGGCAGTTGACAAGGGGTCATTCGCCCCGGAACTGTTCCTCGATGCGGCATACCTGAAGGAGCTTAGGGACGGAGCAGTGTACCTGAGCATATCGCCTGTGACTGAGCTCAGGGGAGCGAAGGTATTCGACGTGAACGGGAAGCTCGTCGGCAAGGTAAGGCAGATACAGCAGGTTGGCAACACCAACGACATAGCGCACCTTGTGATAGACACTGGTGTGCTGAAGAAGAACCTGCTCGCAAGGGGGCACCACGTTGCCCATGTGGGAAAGAACGTGCACCTGAACATACCGAGAAGCGAGTGTCCGCGGCTCGAAGAGGATTAGACCAATGGCGGAAGGGTCCGGCGCAAGCCGGCGAATATAATATATAAATCATAGGAGTGGTTGATATGAAGGAAACAATAGTAGCAGCAGCCGTGCTCATATCGCTGGCAGTAGTGCTTTCAGGCGCCATTGCCATGCCCGGCGTGACAGGAGAAAAGCAGGGCAAAGGCGATGGGCTTGAGATAACAGGCCAGAAAATGGGCATAGGGTTTTCTGAAGGAGGGGACCTGGAGATTGAGGTGGAAGAGCTGGAAAACGAGATAGAAATCGAGGTGGAAAAGGAAAGGGAGAGCTTTTCCTCGAACAGGACAAATGAGGCGAAGATAAACAGGTCAAGGGAAAGGATAGAGGATGCGCAAGGGGCCGTAGAAGAGCTTGAGGACATGCTGTCCGACCTTCCGGGCAATGGCAGCGGCACTCCGGTTAACGTGACGTGCAGCGCGACAGGCGACGTTACAGGGATGACAGCGCAGCAAGTCAGGCTGGCCTTCTCCGGTCTGGCGGCGTGCAAAGACCTAAGGACGGGAGGCACGGACTCGTTTGCCGTGAGGGTGGAAAACACAGGCAATGAGACTGCGGAGGACGTATGGATAGACATATCGGCGTCTGGCGCGGCACTAAGCACCGCTACAAGTCCGTCGATGATAAGCCCGACGATAACATCGTCGGTAGGCACCGCATCGCCGGCAGGCACTCGATGCGGCCCGATAACGCTGGCTGCAGGCGCAAGCGACGCGTCATGCACAAGCAGTGCAACCTACACCACGCAGGGCAACAAGACCATAAGGGCTGATGTAAACTGGACCATAAACATCACGACCACAATCAATGCAACCAATACAACAAATGCAACTACCTTTACAAACATCACCAGCTACAGCGACAGCCTGCTAGCGGACGTGAAGGTGATAGATACGAGCAGCAGCACAGGCAATGCAACCGGCAGGGTTGAGCTGGCAACACACCTTCTTAACCAGGCAAAGAAGAAGCTTGCAAATGCAGAAGAGGCCTTTGAGGATGGCGATTTTGGTGAGGCATTCGGCCAGGCCACAGCTGCGTGGAGGCTTGCGATAAATGGAAAAAGAGTCCTGTTTGGTGAGCCGCAGATAGTGGACAAGACAGAAATTCTCAGGAAGTTTGAAATAAAGGTGAAAATAGACAGAGAAGAAGGCGAAGCAAAAATCAGGATAAAGACAGGCACAGGAAAGCAGGAATTCACCCTGGGCACAACTGACAGGACAGAGATACTGGAGAAGATATCGGAGAATACAGGCATATCGGTGGAGGATCTGCTGGAGAACGCCAGGATAAAGGAAAGCGAGGACAAGGTGAAGATAAGGATACCTGGCAGGCCTGAGATGAAGGCAAAGGGTTTCGCCATTGCGCCAGGCAGGGCCAGGATAAGGATAGAGGAAGACAAGGGAGAAGGCTCTGTCGTGACTACAATAGACGCCAGGGGCACAATACAGGTCACGGTGGCGGCAGACAAGACCGTGACAATAGAGCAGGGCGAGACAAGGATCACAATCAAGGACGGCCAGGTCTCGGCAGAGACTGAGGGGCAGGTGGAATACGACGGCGAGAACCTGCTCATAGAAAAGGCCGGCAGGAAGGGCAAGGTTGCTGTTCTTCCTGAAAAGGCGTCAGAGGCTGCGAGAACAGGCGGCCGCTTCTCCAACCTCAAGGCAATGGACCTTGACGTGAGCGGGGAAGGCAGGGTTGTCTACCTCGTGAAGGGCGTGCAGAAGGGCAAGCTGCTCGGCCTGCTTGATACCGAACTGGAGGGCGACGCCGAGATAGACGCCACGACTGGCAGCGTCCTGAAGGTAAACAAGCCATTCTGGGCCTTCCTGGTTTTCTGACTGCAGGCCCGACGATAACATCGTCGGTAGGCACCGGGGTACCCAGCCTTTTTTTATTTTTTTCATTTTCAGTTTCAGCAAAACATGGGGTGATTTCAGTGGGGTGCATAATATGCGGATCCAGGAGGGATGACGTGGAGTTCATCTGGAAATACAGGGACATGGCGATAAGCTTCTGCTACGACCACATGGCGGAATACATTGACTCGATAAGGAATAGCAATTTTGCTAATTGAAAATTAATACCACTCAAGAGTGACAGAAAGCTTTATAAACCCAAATGCCAATAATTGATACCCAGGTGGGAATATGATGGATTTCAAGAAACTCATTAAAGGGCCAGGTGAAGCTCTGCATGACGAAGAATTAACTAGGCTAGGATTCAGTTGGGATTGTCCGAAGAATATTCAAGGTGATGAATTCACATCACATAAAGATGTATATGTAAGAAAAGTGGGTGAAAATGCCCCTGAACTGAGGCTGGAGATTTACTATCCAGTTCACATGTGTGAACCGCCAAGTGCGAATGTTACCATAACATCACTTCCCCAGAACGAAGACTACAGGTTTGCTACAGGCAAGGCCGTCCCTGTGACTGAAATACCGGGGCTTGTGAGAAGCTACTTGAAGAGAAGAGGGTTTCTAAAAGATGATGAAACTACCGGACAGAAAGAGTAGCTGTTTTTAACCCTTTATTAATTCCCCCAGTATCTATCTATTATGCCCTATGTCTCCCACCCGCTGATAAAGCCTGACTCCATCGAGGAGCGGGAATACCAGAAGAGTGTGGTGGAGGCCGCGGTGAAGAGGAACGTGCTTTGCGTCTTCCCGACCGGCCTGGGCAAGACGCCCGTGGCTGTCATCCTTGCGGCCCACAGGCTGGAGGCATATCCTGAAAGCAGGATCCTAGTGATGGCGCCGACCAAGCCACTGGCAAACCAGAATTATGAGGTATTTAAGAAGTTTATGAATTTAGATGAGGAATTATTCCAAGTTATAACTGGTAATACGCCTCCTGGAAAAAGAAAGGAATTGTACGAGACGAAAAAGCTGGTTTTTGCGACGCCACAGACAATTCATAACGACATAAAGGCGGGCATGATTTCATTGAAAGACTATTCGCTCCTGATAACCGATGAGGCGCACCACTCCACGGGCGGCTATTCCTACCCGTTTGTCGCGAAGAAATACCTGGAGGAGGCAGAGCATCCGCGGGTGTTGGCGCTGACGGCTTCCCCCGGCGCAACCAGGGAAAAGATAGATGAGATTTACAAGACCCTCGGCCTGGATGCCGTAGAGATAAAGACGGAGACGGACGAGGACGTGAAGCCATACGTGCAGGAGAAGCACATTGAATGGGTCACAGTGGACCTGCCTGAAAGCTTCCTGCAGATAAGGAAGCTGATCGAGGGGGTCTATTTTGAAAAGCTGAAAAACATAAAAAGAATGGGCTTCACAAAACCCGTAAGCCTGATCAACAGGAGCGACCTTCTGAAGCTACAGGCGGGCCTGCAGATGCAGATAATGAAGGGCAACAGGGCTGCCTTCGGGTTCGTGTCCACAGTCGCGCAGTCCATAAAGCTTGAGCACGCCCTGACCCTCCTGGAAACGCAGGGGATAGGCATCCTTGAGAATTACTGGAAAAAGCTGAGGGAGGACAAATCAAAGGGTTCGCAGGCCATTGTGAACGACAGGAACATATCCAATGCAATGTGGCTCACCCATGGGCTTTATGAGTCTGGTTCTACACACCCGAAACTGGGCAAATTGCTCTCTATTGTAACCAAAGAATTGAATGATAATCCAAATAGCAGGATAATCGTTTTCGCAAACTACAGGGAATCTGTAAAAGGCATTGCGGCAGCGCTGGAAAAAATCCCCAATGCGAGGCCATTTGAATTCATAGGCCAGAAGTCGGGCCTGACCCAGAAAGAGCAGATAAGCCGGCTGGAGAAGTTCAAGTCAGGCGAATACAACGTGCTTGTTGGGACAAGCATCTCCGAGGAGGGCCTGGATATCGCAAGCGCGAACATTGCCATATTCTACGAGCCGGTGCCTTCGCCGCTGAGGGCCATTCAGAGGCGCGGGAGGGTTGGCAGGGCAGATGTCGGAAGTGTGATAATCCTCATGGCAAAGAACACGCGCGACCAGGCATACCACTGGTCTGCCATAAGCAAGGAGAAGCGGATGAAGGCAACCCTGCATGAGATGAGGAAAGAATAAGTCAGCCTGGTCAGCGGTGCATGTGGCTTTCTGCGGCGACCTGCAGCTTTTGGAGGTCCCGCGCCATTTCGCCGCATGCAGCATCGCTCCCTACTATATGGACAGTGCAATGGTCTACCTCGCTCATTTCTGTGTATGCGTCGCCCACAATGACAGCCCCCGCTTCCCCGTTGGACGGGTTCCGTGATTCGTATACGCGCAGTTGCGGCTCTTGCCTCCTTCTCCCTTCCACCACCTGCCTGCTGTCCAGCAGCGGGTATGTGTCCTCCTGCCTTGCCGTATCCATGTCTATCCCGTAGCGCCACAATATTCCGCGGAGGTCTCCTTCAAGCCGCCTGTCTCCGTTGAGATAGAAAGTGAACCTGTTGTTCATGTGTAATGCTGTTTTGCGCGCATGTTTTATAACCTATCCCGATGGCATACGTCAATCGCAAATATTTGGCCCGCCTGGGCGTGAAGCATATCCAATTTAAGCAAGGCGAACCTATATAAACAACCGTAACCTTTATAAAGGGGTAATTCATATATATTAGTACTTTATATTCACTATAGAGGGGTGAAAACATTTGTTTTGTGCCCCTCAACTTAGGGTATTAGTATGGCTGAAAGTGAAAAAAGGAAGGCAGGTATGCAGGAAGGAAATGACGGTGCGCAGGCTGTGCAGAAGGGC
>JACQOB010000007.1 GCA_016202745.1 Candidatus Aenigmatarchaeota archaeon
GACATCAATGAACCGCAGGAGGAGCTGCCAATTGTGAGGAGGCCGCCCGCTCCAGGGACAGCCCCGAAGGGCATGCTGCCGAGGCCGCCCCAGCAGAAGCCTTATTCCGCGATGGCCGCCATGGAGAAGATGCCCCCGCCACCGAAGAAGTCGCCGCCGCTGTTCATCAAGCTTGACAAGTACAAGGACCTTGTCAAGGACATCCAGACGCTGAAATCCTACTCATTGAGCCTCAGGGACGCGCTGGACGCCCTGTCGGACATAGAGAAGGAGCTGCAGGAAGGCCTCTCAGTCATCAATAGGTCCCTCGACACCTTCACCATAATTCTTTCAGCGATAGACGACAAGATGCTGAAGACAGAGGACCTCACCAAGGGCGTGACAGAAGCCCCGGAGGAGATAGACAGGTACATCAAGGGGGTCCACCAGCAGATTGAGAAGATAAGGGAAGAACTGAAGGCGATTTCCAGGTAAACATTTAAGTCGATACGCTAATTTTCAATATGGCTGAAAGGAGATTGATAGACTACATGAATCACTCCCTCAGCCAGGGACACTCTTTGGTTTCTGTCAGGAGGGAATTGACAAAAGCCGGATGGAAAGCAGAAGAGATAGATGATGCCGTCAAAACAATTGGAACAAGACGGCAGAAACCGGTAGAGAAAGTGGAGAAAAAAGGGATCACTTCTGCACCAGCAGGAATAATAATAATCTCGGCTATAGGAATCCTAGGGTCCATCTCTGTAGTTCTTGGAGGTATATTATCAATATCCTTGGGGTCCTTAGAGGGAGTATTCACAACCGCCGTGGGATTGCTGGGCATTATTGCCTTCTATCTTCTGCTTAAGATGGAAAGGACAGGGTGGATATTGGTCTCGATATTCTTAGCGCTGGAAGTCATCAGCACAATATTCGCAATACTCACTGTTCTTTCTTTGCGCAGCGCACAGGGGAGCATGATACTCGGAGCCGGCTTCCTTTTGTTATGGGCAGCCATATTTGCCTATCTTCTTGAAAAAAGGAAGCTTTTTGGCATTGGAAAATAAGATTACTACTTCCTGTACCTCTTCACCGCTATCTTGACGTCGTCTTCCATTATTGTCTTCCTTTGGGCGTGCCTTGCCAGGTCGGCTATGTCGCGCGCCAGCTCTTTTGAGAATTCTTCCACGAACTCTGTGAAGGCTTCCGTGGCCTCCCTGGAGACCCTGATCCTCTTCTCGCTGTCCTTGAGGATCTTCTCGAAAGGCGCAAGAGGCAGTCGCGGCATAAGAAACAATTATATTTTCCTTTGGGGCTTATAAGTTTTATTCCTGCTGCTTTTCCAGTGCGGCTTTTGCCAGGGGAAAGATCTCATCCCTGTATCGCTCCTGGCGCGCTTTCCATATTTCAGGTCTAATCACAACCGGGTCTACAACCACCTCATTAAAACGCCTGGCAATGTAACAATCCAGTTCTCCGTCAAAATCCAGGTCTGTAAACTCCTCGTCGTATGAAAATTCACTGTAGCGCGGAATTTCAACAACAAGTTTTGGCTTGCCTAATGTATCCTTTGATAGTGTAACATACGCTGGCCTGCCCAGGTAGTCCATACTAACATATGCCGGCCTGCTTTCAATTATGCCACAACCTGCGGCAACCCCGGCAATGCCCATGGCTGCTGCAACACTCCTCAAATAGTCAGCAAAGCCGGGCATGCCATCACACCATTACTCGCTCTTGAGCGCCCTCATCGCGGCGCCGTATATCTCATCCCTGTATGCTTTGGCCTTTGGCGCGGGCACTGGATTGGTCTCAAGCGTGGCGCAGTTGCCGTTCCTGCCTTCCCTTATGCAGTACCCGTCAGCTGTCCCGTCAGAGCCCCTGTCAAAAAACGTCTCCTCGGCGATTCCGTGCACCCTGACCACCAAATCCTTCCCATTCTGGTATGCATAACCGTTCCGCACCACTGCGCGGTTTTCCTGGTATTCAATCAGGGAGAAGTTGGCCATCCTTGGCTCCTGCGGGAATGCGGAAAAAGCAAGCCCGGCAGCAGCCAGCCCGATTGCTAGGTATTTTTTCATAATAAGACGTTGGGGGTAAGTTTTATAAGCGGCAAGAACCGGAAGGTATTTAAGCTTTACCTGGGAAGGCCCACGCTGCCAGCCACCAGCGGGAAGACCGAGTCCGCGTATTCCCTGCTCTTTCTTGAGAAGAGCCTGCCCTTCGGGCCGCCATTTTCCATCACGTTTACGCATCCCTTGTCGCCGCAATATATGTCCAGGGCGCCATATTTCCCGTTGACGGGCATGTCAGCAAACATTTCAAAAAACCTGTCTCCGCGGAGCACAGTGAACAGGACGCCCTGCTCGTTCAGGCCGGCCTCGCCCTTCCTGTTTCCGTAGCTCAGGTCATGCCACTCGCGCATGTTGGCCAGCTTTATCTCCACGTTATACTTGTGGCCGCAGCCCAGCGCGGCCGCCAGCAGGCCAAGGCACGCATAACTTTTGATACGCATAGACAGGTATTGTAGAAAAGCAATTTAAGCGTGGGTGGTCACGGCAAACTAAGGCAGCGTGCGCACGGGCACCGTTTCATTCACTGCCTTCTGGGCAAGCGGGAATATTTCATTTCTGTATCTAAATCTTTCGTATTTCACCACTTTAAAATGGTTATTTTATTATTTTTCCCTCGTGAAAAGCCCTTATCGCATATATAAGCCCTCACGAACAAAATAAGAGTAACACACACGTGCAAACTGATGTTTTGAAAATAAACCAGGAGGTCATGGAAATGCCAACAGCTTATTGCGTAAAGTGCAAGGC
>JACQOB010000050.1 GCA_016202745.1 Candidatus Aenigmatarchaeota archaeon
CCCTTCGCCCAGCCGCGCATCATGCCGATATAGGCCTCAATGCTCTCTTCCGGCGCTCCGGCCTTTTTCATATACTGCTCATACTTGGTAATCAGCCCGTCAATATCAGTATTTGCGCAGAACACAAGGAGGTGCGAGCATGTCGTTATCTGCGGCTGGTTCCAGGAAGCGGGAGCGAGCTTTTCCTTGGTTGCCTGGTCTGTGACCACTTTAATCTTCCATGGCTGCAGGCCAAAGGAGGATGCAGCATAGCGGATAATCTCAAAGAGCTCATCAACTTTCTTCTCGTCAAGCTTCTTGCCGTCAAATGTCTTGGAAGCATAACGCTTCATCACAATATCCTTGAATTCCATGAGTTTCACCAAAGAAAAGGGATGCAGGGCGTTTTATAATGCTTTTGTGGCTGCTTTGCAACTGTCCAGCATAAACATGGTGCGGGCATGATGCATTCAAAGAATAAGATACAATATCACCGGCAGCAGCAACACCCCCATGGCATGGTTTCTTCCGATGCCCAGTAGCGCAGGGATCAGGCCAACCGCAGTGGACACGCCTAAGATGAATGCGCTCAATGGGCCGCCAAGGACGAACGCCAGGATGATGATAGAAGAAATGATGCCGATGGAAAGCATCCTGTAATTTACCTTGTTGAGGAGAATTGAGCATCTTTTTGCAATCCAGAGTGTGGCAAATGTCGCCAAGCCGCCTGCCGCGAGGCAGATTGCCAATGAGACAAGGAGGAGATTGGTGTCAAACACCTTGAGCAGCTCCTGCACCACGACAATGGAGCCGTTGCGCGCTTTCTCAATCGTATAAAGGGTCACAAATGACATCACCATGGTCACGGTGTTGATTCCTCCAACGACAACCAGGTAGATATGGGGCTGCAATTTCCTGTAAAATTGGGAAGCGAGTATGGCTGCCTGCGCAGGACCTAGGCCTGGAAATATGGACAGGAGGCTGCCTGAGAATATGCCGGTGGAGACTGCCTTTGCGGTTTCCCTTTTCCCAAGGGAGATGTTCTCAGTGACGCGCTGCGGAGGGATCTCAACATTCTGCGACAGGCTGAGAAGCAAGGTGCTGATGCCGAACAATCCTGAGAACAGGGGAAATAATGGGTCCTTTATCTGCGGCAGGGAGAACGTGAGCAAGCCAAGGATGCCGGAAAGCAGGAACACCATCAATGCCCAGAATTTTCCCCTTAAATTTTTCTCGTGCAGGATCATGAAAGAAGCAATGCTGATGAGCAGATAGCCGATGTACGGGCGCAGCGCCTCAAAAATAAACGGCACGGCAACAATGAGCAAAGGCACAAGCGCAACCGTTCCCAAGAGGCAGAGAAGACTTCCCACAACTGTCAATTTTACTGCTTCGTAGCCCTGGCCTTGAAGGAGAAGGACATGGCCCGGCAGGACAGCAAGTGCGGTGTCGTCATCCGGCGCCCCGAGATAGATTGAGGCGATGAAGTCTGTGAACGTATGGGTGATGGACATCGCGATGATAAATGCAGCAAGAGCAAGAGGGGAAAAGAACCTGAGCAGGAATGCCGAGGAGCTGAGCAGGATAACCGCGACAAGATTGATATGCAACCCGGGGGTGAGGCCGGTGATGACCCCTGCCAGGATGCCGAGCAGCAGGGCAATGAGCAGTTCAGCAAGCATGGGCTTCAGGAGGAGAGCACGCGTATCCTGTCCGCGACAATCTCCTGCTTCTCCTTGTATTCGTCAACTCTCCCAATCACTTCAACAGTATCCCCTTTCCTGAGCTCCGGCTGCCCCGAGACAAAGACAGTCATGGCTGACGGCTGCGAGACCACGAGTATCTGGGATTGCCCTGCGCTGCGCACCTGCTCGACAGTGCCGATAATCTTGACCTGGTTGCCTTTCATGGCGCTGTCAATGGAGGAAACATCCGCGTTTGCCGGTCCGCTTGAGCGCGCAACCACAAGCAGGATGGCAAGCCCGAGAAGAGAAGCGATGAGCGCAATCCTGAGGAGAGTCTGCTCCTTCATGGCATTATGTTTTTGGTGCTGAATAAAAA
>JACQOB010000053.1 GCA_016202745.1 Candidatus Aenigmatarchaeota archaeon
ATCTATTACTCATAGATAACAATTAATCATACACGGCGGCCGCGTCTTCCTCCAGCTTTGCGAGTCGTGTCATGCGGGACGGGCGTCACATCCTCTATCCTTCCGATCCTGAGGCCGCCCCTCACCAGCGCGCGAATCGCGGGCTGCGTGCCCTGCCCCGGGATCCTCTTCTTGTGCCCGCCCTGGGCGCGGATCTTGAGGTGAACGCCTGTTATGCCTTTCGACAGGGCTTCTGCCGCAACCCTCTTGGCTGCCTGCATTGCCGGGAATGGCGCTCCCTTGTCCTTGTCCCTGTTTGTGACCATCCCGCCCGAAACCCTTGATATAGTCTCTGCGCCTGTTATGTCGGTAACGTGGATAATCGTGTTGTTGCTTGATGAGAATATGTATGCAATGCCCCACCTGCCCATGTCCCTGGCCCTCGCCCCGCCCTGTTCACCCTCCCTTCTCATGCTTCCACCCCAGCCGGTTCAGCCGGCTCTGCGGGCACTTTGTGGGGATGCACTTCCGGCTGCTCAGCCCTGGTGACGCTTATCGAGCCCTCAAGCTCGGCGGGAACAATGAATGACGGGAACAGCATTCTGGTGCCTCCAACCCTCACATGGCCGTGCACTATCAGCTGCCTGGCTTCCATCGGCGTCTTTGCGAGGCCCTTAGAGAACACAATGGTCTGCAGCCTCCTGGAAAGGACATTGTTTATGGTCATCCCCAGCACGTCATCGATTGTTGCACCCGCTTTTGACAAAAGGCCCAGCCTTTTCAGCCTGGCTATCAGAACCTTTTCCTTTTCCTTGTCGCCCTCTGCGGCGAGGCTCCTTGCCCTCTGCCTGAAGTTCCTCAATATCTGCTGGGCAAGCCAGATTTCCTTCTTCCTTCTGAGGCCGTATTCCTTCAGGAGGCTCTGGTCTTCCTTGATCTGCACCTTGTTCCATGGGCTCCTTGGCCTCTTGTATTTCCTTTTGAGTTTTCTCATAATAATCATCAGTCATATCTACTTTATTAACAGTTAACCAATATCATTGGTTAACAGTTCATGTTTTCTTGGCCAACCGATTCGCAAGTCTGACCTCAGTCAGAGCTTGCAGGTCAGCAGTCACCGCTTCTTTGAGGAAGTTGTTAACTCCCGTAAAAGAAGTGGTTATTTCTTCTCTGGAGTCCCGGCCGGGGCTGTTGCCTGCTTGGCCTTCTTCTTGACCCCAACGATTCCGCCAGTCCTGAATGAGGATTTTGTTCTCTGTCCCCTTACCGGAAGGCCCAAGGAATGCCTGATGCCCTTGTAGGTCTTTATCTTCTTCATTTCGTTGATGTCCATCTTTGTGGTCAGGTCGAGGGTGGATGCGCTTACGTGGCCATCCTTCCCGGTCACCGGGTCGAAGCGCCTGTTGTAAAGCCAGACTGGTATACTGTATTTCGCCGGGTTTGCTATTATGTCCTCGAGCATCCTGAGCTGGTGCTCGTCCAGGTCCCCGAGCCTCCTGTCCTCAAGCCCCGAGACCTTGGCCACGGCATTGCCGAACATGAAGGATACGCCGCTGATTTCCCTGATCCCTGCGGCCACGGTCTTCCTGCCGTCGACGTTGGTCTCCACAAGCCTTATGATCTGCTGCGACCTGTCGACTGCCTTTGCCTCCTTCGGCTGCTCAGCCTTTTGCTCGGGCTTTTTTTGCTCTTTTTGCTCCATACCCTTACTCCCATCTAATCCTTAAATACCAACACGGCATAGATAGGTTACACAATAAGTTTAAATGCGGCTTTATATATAAATTCATACTTCATTCTATGTAGGAAGCGGAAACTGTTATGAAAATCCCTGTGTACGGGCTGAAAGGTGAAGAGAAGGGCGACATCACGTCGCACGCGTTTTCCAATACCGTCAGGAAGGACCTGATCATCAAGGCATACCTTGCGGAAATATCCAAGAAAAGGCAGGCCTACGGATCAGACCCGCTGGCCGGAGGGAGGACATCCGCCAGGTACATAGGCAGGAGGCACAAGAGGAACTCAATGATGAACAGGGAGATGGCAAGGATGAAAAGGATAGTGGGGATGGGCTACCTGAACATGACCGCAAGGTTCGTGCCGCAGGCCGTGAAGGGGAGGAAGGCGCACCCGCCCAAGGCGGAGAAGGACTGGTCGCTGAAGATAAACAAGAAGGAAAGGATGAAGGCGATACTGTCCGCCGTAGCTGCGTCCGGAAGCAAGGAAATGGTTTCCCTTAGGGGGCATGATATAAAGGCCGTGAAGCACATACCTCTTGTCGTTGATGACGGGCTGCAGGACCTGAAGAAGACGGGCCAGCTGATGGAAACGCTGCAGCAGCTCGGGCTTGAGGCAGAGATGGAAAGGGCCTCTGAGAAGAGCGTCCGCGCAGGCAGGGGCAAGATGAGAGGCAGGCGCTACAGGAAAAAGAAAGGCCCGCTGATAATTGTCAGGGAGAGCAACGGCATAATCCCCGCAGGGAAGAACATAGAGGGAGTTGACGTTGTCACGTTGAGGGAGCTGTCGGTTGAAATGCTGGCCCCGGGCGCCAATCCCGGGAGGCTGTGCATATGGACGCGCTCCGCTGTCGAGGATCTGGAGAATCTTGCTAAATGATTGTTATGGCTGCATCAAAAAAACCTGCTAAGGAGTCTGAAGCGAAGAAAATGGAACCAAAAAAGAAAACCGCTGATGAAACAAAACAGGCCGGCCGGTCGCCCGAGCAGCCTAAGGCCCCGGATCCCTGGAAGGTGCTGGTGCACCCGCACATGGCCGAGAAATCAATGAACATGGTCGAGCTCCAGAACAGGCTGGTGTTCATAGTTGACAGGCGCGCTGACAAGGCCGCGATCTCCGCCGCGGTGGAGAAGGCTTTCAATGTAAAGGTTGTCCGCGTCAACACAGTTGTCACGACAAAGGGCGTCAAGAAGGCCTTCATAAAGCTTGCTCCCCAGTTTTCAGCCGGGGAGATAGCGTCAAGGATGGGGATGATTTAGAAGCTGCTGGCTTGACTTGCCTGCCGACTTTATCCAATTGATTCAAGTCGGACTTTAAATGCAAGCCAGACTTTACTGTGATTAAACGATATCAACTAGGAGGCAAAAGATAAAATGTCAAGGACACACAAGCCCGTTTCAGGCAGCAGGGGATTCTGGCCCAAGAAGAGGGCCAAGAGGATTTACAACAGGTTCAGCTACCATCCGCCCGCCAGGAATGCAGTGCCGCTTGATTTTGCAGGCTACAAGGTCGGCATGACGCAGGTGGCCTTCGTAGATGGCAGGAAGGGCTCGCCAACCATGGGCCAGGAAATAGTGCAGCCTGCCACAGTCCTCAACTGCCCGTCGCTTTCCGTTGCCGGTATCGTCCTTTACGGGAATGCCTACCAGGGAAGCGTTTCTTCAGGCGTCATATGGTCTGAAAAGCCGCCAAAGGACCTTGAAAGGAAGACGCGCCTTCCGAAAAAGCACGAGACAAGAAAGGGGATCCAAGAAGCAGAAAAGGGAATTGAAGATGTTTCTGACGTGAGGCTGCTTGTCAGCACCGGCCCGAGGGAAGGCGGGGGCAAGAAGAGGCCCGAGCTTTTTGAGGTCGCGCTGGGAGGCGACGTGAAGCAGAAATGGGAATACGTGAAGCAGAAGCTCGGGAAGGAGATCAAGGCTGACGAGGTCTTCAAGGAGGGCGAGTTCGTTGACGTGAGGGCCGTCACGAAGGGCAAGGGATTCCAGGGGCCTGTCAAGCGGTTTGGAGTAAAGGTCAGGATAAGGAAGGCGAAGAAGAAGAGGAGGCACATTGGAAACCTTGGGCCGAGGCAGTGGGCAAGGGTGAGGCCAGGCGACAAGCCGATGCCAGGACAGCTTGGTTTCCAGACAAGGACGGAATACAACAAGAGGATACTGAAGATAGCCAGCGGCAAGCTTAACCCCGCGGGCGGCTGGGTCAACTACGGGGAACTGGACGGCAGCTACATGATAGTGCACGGCTCAATACCTGGCCCAAGGAAGAGGCTGGTAATGCTCAGGAAGGGCGCCCGCGCACCTGACAGGAAGGACGCGGTTGAAGTGAAGCACATCGCCCTTGAGTCGCAGCAGGGTTGATTTTTATTCTCAGAACACAATTTAACTCATGGAAGGTTCTGAGCAAAATAAAATATCCTGAGAGTGTTGCAGCCCATAGTTACGGTACTGCGGTCCTGGCGATGGTTCTTGCAAAGAAGCTGAATGTGAACCAGGAAAGACTTATTAAAATGGCACTCATACACGATCTTGCTGAAAGCATTATAGGTGATATACCAATGGAATACATTGAAAACGGAAAAGTTTCCGAGATTATGACCTCTGGCTTGAGTTCGAGAAGGGACTGTCCAGGGAGGCCGTGGTGGTAAGGCAGCTTGACAGGCTTGACATGGTCTTCCAGGCGCTTGAATATGAAAGGCTTGGCAGCAATTACCTGGTCAGGATCTTCAAGCAATTGAAGAGCAGTAGGTTTTAGTGTTATGTTAATCCCTGAAAAGGACCTGAAGAGGATTTTGTGGCTGTACCTTGGCGGGACCAGGGGAGGCATCGTCAGGCTGAGGATACTGCTTATCATTAAGGACAGGCCAAGCAACATGAACCAGCTTGCCACCGGGCTCGGCATGGACTACACGACAATAATGTACCACATGCGCGTCCTTGAGAAGAACGGGTTTGTTGCGCTTGAGAAAAGGAAATACGGGAGCGTTTATTTCCTGGCCCCGCTGCTCGATAAGAACCAGCAGGTGCTGGAGGAGATTTCAAGGAATATTGGATAAGGCTTATAAGGAATAATGGGGGAGAGATGTTCATGGCGATAGACCTTGTCTCTGCTGTAACACACTTTGCAAACATAATACTGCTGATACCGCTGCTCTACATTTACATATCAAACTACAAGAAACTGAAGTCAAAATACACAGCCGGCCTGTTATTCTTCGCCGGCTTCCTGCTGCTTGAGACGCTGATGGCACTCTACTTTGACACAACAATGGTGATGTACTATTCCGCCGCAGCAGCATCAAACGCGCAGATAGTGCAGATTGTGAAGGCGGTAGGCCTTGCGGTGCTTCTGTGGATAAGTTTGGAATGATATTGGATAAGGCTTATAACTAATCTTGCAATCTAAGATACAACTATTAAAATGGAGGTGAATATGGAAAAGATCATTACAGGAATCTTAGCGGCTGTCCTAATAGCTGCCATCGCGTCCCCTGCCCTTGCCTCAAGGCCTGGTTTCGTCTTCCCGGGTGGCTGCTGCTTCTACGACGGTGACACAGTGCGCACGGTTGTCCCGCCGGCGGCTTTCCCTAACCAGGGCACCGATAACTTCTATGCGATAGCGGGAGGCGCAGCTGGACAGAAAGGCGTTGTGGCTGTTGCTCCCGGGGACATTGGCTACAATGGCGGACATTGGGCATTCCATTCGGTGACGTGGAACACAGCTCCCTACCTGCTCACATCAGAGGCGGCTGTGCTTGCCGCGGAAGCTGCGGGCGATGTGACGATAACAAGGATACCCGCAAACGATTTCCTTTGCCCAATCCAGAAATAGGGGAATTAGCTCCCCTATTTTTCTCTTTTTAGATTCTTGAAAGATATTGGATAAGCCTTATAAACATAAGAAATTTATCACTTTCATGATGAAAGGTTTTGCCATGAATTCGTTGATGATTGGAATCGTGGTTATAATCATAATTGCCGTTGGCGGTGCATTGTTCTACAGCCAGACATATCCGACCAGTAGGGATATCACACAGCCTGATGGCACAATACTGAAACCGGACGGAACAATGGTGAAGCCAGACGGGACAATGATAGCCCCCGACGGGACTATGACCAAGCCCGACGGCACCATGGTGGAGCCTGAGGAGGCCGGCGGGAGCATGGTTATTGCAGGCAGCACAACAAAATACCTCAAGTTTGACAAGGCCGCATATGAGAAGGCTCTAGCCGACAAGAAGGCCGTTTACCTTTATTTTTATGCAAACTGGTGCCCGATATGCAGGGCGGAAAGGCCGAATATCCTCCAGGCGTTCAACGAGCTGAGTGAACCTGAAGCTGTTGGGTTTGAGGTCCATTTCAACGACAATGAACTGACACCGGACCAGGAAGCCATGGCAAGGCAGTTTGGCGTCGCCTACCAGCATACCACAATAATAATCGGTAAGGATGGCAAGGAGACCTTCAGGTCTCTGAACCCGATAAGCGAAGATGAGATAAAGCAGGAGATAACCAAGGCAGCTACTGCCTGACGCAGTCCATTGCTTCGGTGATTAATTATGGTTGAATTCTCATTGGTTCTTGTATTTGCAGCAGGTATATTGTCTTTCTTTTCCCCCTGCATACTGCCCCTAATACCGGGGTTCATCGGATACCTGTCAGGCATAAGCGTGACGGAACTCAAGGCTGGGGACAGGAAGGCTAGGCTGAGAATATTCCTTAATTCACTGGCATTTGTTCTGGGCTTCACTGTAGTATTTGCCGCAATAGGCGTACTGCTCAACAGCTTCCTTGGGTCAGCCGCGTATGACGTAAGGATATGGACTGCGAGAATTGGCGGCATCGTAATAATAACATTCGGCCTCTACCTGCTGGGTCTCATAAAAATACCGTGGCTGCAAAGGGACCACAAGATAAGGATGACCAGGAAATTCAGGTTCTCCTATGTCACATCATTCGTTTTTGGTGCCGCATTTGCTGTCGGCTGGACTCCGTGTGTCGGCGCAATCCTGGGAGGAATACTGACGCTTGCAATAACCCAGCCGGGGATTGCGTTTTACCTGCTTATTGCATATGCAATAGGCCTGGGCATACCGTTCCTGATCGCCGGGGCATTCACAGGCAGGATGTCTGGCTTCATCAAGAGGTCTGAAAAATTCATGAAATACTTCGGCGTCATATCAGGCATCCTGCTCATAATAATAGGCATAATGGTATTCACGAACACGCTGAACATTGTCGCATCGTTCTTTGCGCTTAATGCTATAGGGCTGAGCTTCTAGGTGATGATAATGGAAAAGAATGCCGTGGCATTGGCTATCGCAATAGCACTCATAGCGGTCTCAATATTTGTCATACAGGGGTACAGGTCCGAAGGACCTGCTGTACAGCCCGGGATTGAATCGCAGGGTGCCAAGGCCCCTGAACTTCAGGGCATAGCAGGCTACATAAATACAGAAGGCATAAAACTCGCCGACCTGCGGGGCAAGGTTGTGCTGATTGATTTCTGGACATACACATGCATCAACTGCATAAGGACGCTGCCATACCTTAATGCGTGGTATGATAAATACCACGATAAGGGATTTGAAATTATCGGCGTGCACACCCCAGAATTCTCCTTCGAGAAGGACTACAATAATGTGAAGGCGGCGGTGGATAAGTATGGCATCCGCTACCCCGTCGTGCAGGACAATGATTATGCGACATGGCGCGCATACAAGAACAACTACTGGCCGAGGAAATATTTGGTTGACGCGCAAGGCAATATACGCTATGACCACATAGGCGAGGGTGGCTATGAAG
>JACQOB010000054.1 GCA_016202745.1 Candidatus Aenigmatarchaeota archaeon
CAATAATATTCGAGGCTGGTCAGTATTTTGATATTGACCTGGATTCAGCGGACACGCTAGGGCAGGCCTTGTTCCTTACCTTTACATAGTTCATTGTTGAGGCAAGGTCGGCGTATCCGGTCAGGTCAACCTTGACCAGCGCCGACTCCTCCTGGCCGAGCGGATCCGAGGCTGTTATTGCCGGGCTGAGGGTTACAACAGTGTCGCTGAAGGACTCCACGTCAGTCCCGTTCTGGATCTCGACGCTGAACCCGTACAGGCTCTCCTTGTTCTTGTTGGTTATGTGCACCACCAGCCTGCTGTCCCCGGTCTTGTTGAATTCGGCGGATTCTATCATGTAGTTGGCGTTGGAGCCGCAGACCGTCTGGGGGTCCTGGTTCCTGGTGATTATGTTGCTGATGAAAACCGATATCGTTGCACCAACCGTTATCGTAATTCCTATCAGGACTATTGTTGCGATGAGCGGCGAAAGGCCTTTCATGGTTATTACTTGTCGCCCGGCTGATATATTCTTTAGTCTTGTGGGTGGCGGCAACCTGTGGCAACGAATAAAACTTCCGGAATTACAAATGTTGCCATGGAGACCAAGTACGTTGTCTTTGACCTGATGGGAATGGTTGTAACCTCGGAAGCGTTCAGCGACCAGTATTCAAGGAAGGCTGGTCTCCCAAGGGACTTTTTTCTCCCTTTCTATGCCGGGGCCTTTCAGGAATGCCTCACAGGGAAGGCGGACCTGAAGGGGGAGCTTGCGCCATATCTCAAGGCATGGAAATGGGAGAAATCTCATGAAGGCAGCGACAGCTCAGGCGACACCAGCGGGAGTGGCAGCTGGATGGCTATTGCGAAGATGGAGTAGCCTATCGCTATGAGCATGATGGAGTGCTTCAGGCCTGCCACTATTGAGCCTTCGGCCATCTTGCCCGTGGCAAGCCCGGCAAAAAATCCCTGCAGTATCAGGAAATATGTGAATATCTGGGAAAGCTCCTCCGGCGGTATTGAGCTGCCCAGGCCGGTTATGCTGGATGATATGGAAAGGCCTGACGACTTGTTTGTCACCGACGGTATTAGGAATGCGTGAAGCACCACAAGGATGAAGATGAAGATGAAGAATATCAGGTATGACGTAACCACCTGCGAGTGCACCGAGGAAGACCTTTCCTTCCTTATCCTGTCTATCACTATCAGCGACTTGCTGACCTCGCTAAGCGTATCGCCGACCTTTCCCCCGACCCTGTAGGTTTCCAGTATCGTTGAAATGGCGCGCTTTACAGAGCTGACCTGTATGCCGTCCGCGAATTTCTGCAGGGCTATCTTGAAGGGTATCCCCCAGTCCACCTGCGCGGCCATCCTTTTCACGTACGGCGTCATGACCCTGTAGTCCTTTGTTGATATGTAGCTCAGGGCCATGGGGAGCGTCATGCCCGAGTTAATGGATTCAGTTAGGTCGCGTATCAGTATTATGAACTGCTCCTCAATCTCCTTGTTTAGCCTGAAGCGGGAATAGAACACCCATGTGGAGGGGACAACGGCGATGAGGCCGCCAGCCAGGTTTATGACCGGGGACAGCAGGGGAAAAAATTGCCCCAAATAGAGGATGTTGACCGCTATTATGGCGGATCCTGTTATGACGGATATGAGCTCAAACCTGTATTTTGCAAGCACGCTTTCCATTTTTCCCACCGCGACACCCTAGACTCCGGCCGGACGCCTGTTCTTTATCAGGCCTATAAGCATGAACTGGAAAGCCAGCAGGAATACCAGTATCATGATGAGCACAACTTGTATGTCAAGGCCGATGCCTATGAATGTGGATATTATGAGCATGAATGTTATCCCAAGCGTGGGGAATATGACCGCGAATATCATGTACATGAGGGCAAGCGGGTTTAGCTGGGCGCCATACTTCTTGATTGCGATGCTCTGGTCGGCTGTTATGTTCTCTACTATTCTCTTGATGGTCTTCCCTATATCAGCGCCTGATTTCAGCGCATTGACCAGCTGCCACATGACGCGCCTGAAATGAAGTGATGGGTTGTTCCTGGCGAGGGTTTCCAGCGCGGAAATCTCCGACATGCCGGTGTTTATCTCGTTAACCGCCTTCTGTATCTCCTCGGACAGTATGCCGTATTTACCCTTTGAAACCGATACGAGCGAATTGTAAAGGGGGACTCCTGACCTGACTTCTATAAGCAGGTGCCTCAGCGCAAACGGCATGAACCTTTCTATGTTCCTGGTTTTTCTGGACACGAACATCTTCGGGTAGACTGCTATGTATATGAACGACGTGGCCCCTATTACCAACGACACCATGAAAGTCAGGGGAAGCGTATTCGCGGGGTGCAGCCCTGCCGCCGCCGTTATTGCGAACATTGACGTGAAAATCATGAGGAAATAGAATAATCCTGTAAAGATTGCGAGCGCAGTCCACTCCCTTGGCTCAAAATCAAATTCCGCCTGGTCAAGCTCGAACTCCATCCCGGGAAAAAAATGCGACACGCCCTCGCCAAACCGCAGAAAATGCCTGGTTATTTTCCTTGCCTTGTCGAGCGGAAAAGGCACGATGGCCAGGTGGTTCTTCTTCATGTTATAGAATTAACCTGGGAGTGTAATAAAGCTGAACTCCAGAAGGCTTTGATGCTACTTCTTTTGCGCCATCGACATCGGGAACCTCAAACCATATCAGCCCGGTTATTTCCCAAGGTTCTCAAGGAACCTCACCACAAGCCTAACCCCGTATCCTGTGGCTCCCTTCAGGGCATAAGGCCATTCCTCGTTTATCCAGGCCGGGCCCGCTATGTCTATGTGCGCCCAGGGCGTGCTTTCAACAAAAGTGGAAAGGAATGCCGCAGCTGTAACGGCTCCGGCCTCCCCCTTCGGGTAGCTGCTTATGTTCCTGACATCGGCTATCTCGCCCTTTATCGCGTCCTTGAACTCATCGTACATCGGCAACTCCCACACCCTTTCAAAAGATTCATTGCCGGCCTTCTTGAGGCCCTCCAGCAGCCTGCTGTCGTTTCCCATTACCCCCGCCGCGGCGTATCCCAGCGCAGCCACGCATGCCCCGGTCAGGGTCGCGAGGTCTATGATCGCACCCGGCTTGAAGGTCTTCTCCACGTAGCTTAGCGCGTCCGAAAGGATTACCCTGCCTTCGGCATCCGTGTTCCCTATCTCAATGGTCTTCTTGCTGTATGTAGTGACCACGTCTCCCGGCTTGTATGCCATGTTCCCGGGCATGTTTTCCGTGATCGGCATGGCGGCTATCACGTGCACTGGCAGCTTCAGTTCTGCCGCGGCCTTGACTATTCCCAGCGCAGTGCAGGCCCCCGCCTTGTCGCACTTCATTCCGTCCATGTACGGGGCGGGCTTCAGGTCAAGCCCGCCGGAATCAAAGATTATCCCCTTGCCAACAACAGCTATCTTCTCCTTCCCGCCAACATACTCGACTATAATGAATCTTGGCTCAATCATGCTCCCCCTGTTGACAGCGAGTAGCCCGCCAAAGCCCAGCCTCTCCAGCTCCCGCTTCCCGAACACCTGGATCTTCAGGCCGCACTCTCTTGCGACCTTTCTCGCTTCCTTCTCCAGTCCTAGCGATGTCATTATGGAGGCGGGCTCATTCACAAGCGTCCTCACGTAGTTGACCGTATTTGATATTATTCTCGCCCTGTCCGCGCCCTTCTTTGCTTCCTGAAGATTGTCCGAGCACACAATCGTGACTGAAATGAGCTTCTTTATCTTGTCGGTTTCCACTGTCCTGTACTTGATGAACTGGTATGTGCCAAGCAGCGCGCCCTCTGCCAGAGCCTGCGCCTTGTCGCGCACTCCCGTGTCCTTCATGAATACTTCGTGCATGTCCGTGGCAATGTCCTTGAACCCAAGGCTGCGCGCATACTTGGCTGTTATGCCCCCCATCTTCCTGAGCTTTTCGAGGTCATATTCCTCCTTCTTGCCCAGGCCGGCGAGGATAATGTTTTTCGCCGGCAGCCTCCCAAGGGTTGTTATCGCCTTCAATGTCCTGAATTCGCCCCTGAATTCACCCGAACTGAAAAGCGAGCCTATTCCGCCTGAAAGCTTTCCGTCCAGGGAATTGTGCCTGGCATCAGGCTTTCCCTCAAACATTCCAAGCACTATGCAGTCAGTCTTGATGGACTCTATATTGCCCTGCTGTATCCGCAACTCCATAGAAACCACTGAACTAATTATGTAGTCGTATATTAAAAAGTTAGCGCTTCATTAACGGACTGCAGACCTTGTCAATCAACCGCAATGGTTCATCTGCACAATTCCTGGATATTGCCTTTTCTGAATTCGAATAAATTAGCCGCAAATTTGCCATTTTATCACCATTTCTGTCGTCATGCCTTCTTGGCTTTTTTGGCCTTCTTCATCTCGTCCTTGAGCCTTGGCAGCCTCATGAGGAAGCCGCACTGTGAGCATTTGATGGAAAAGGGCCTCTTCCACGCCTGGCTTGTCTGCTGCTTGTTGGTGCACTCAGGGCATGTGTATTTCACATTAGCATCTGCGGAATCATTCCTTACCGCAACCGCTATGTTCCCGTTGGCCTTGCCCGCTGTGCTTTGCAGCACCCTGTTGGTTATGTACTTGTAGACGCCCATATCAATCCCTTATTAGGAATTTAAGTTCCGTAACCTGACATCCCTGGCCAGCTATACCTGCAAATTGAAGGTTATGTCCGTACGTCCTGAGCAAAGCATCCAATCTCTGCAAGTTTTCCAGATCGACTCCTAATGATTCGTCGGTTGGTGTCAGGGTTAGATAGTTCCCTTCTTTTCTTGCTTCAAACTTATATTCCATATACACCTCCATTTGTTATTATCATATAGTGATTATTTCTTATATATAAAGCTTTCGG
>JACQOB010000055.1 GCA_016202745.1 Candidatus Aenigmatarchaeota archaeon
CTTCAAAGGCAATCGATGGATTGGAAACCAGCAGTGGAGCTTCAACAAAAAGCCCCATACGCTTTACCATACCAGCTGCGAGTTTGCCCTCATCGGGCACCAATTCTTCATAGGCAGTAAGCTGGATGAGCGACCGGATCAGGGCCGATGGCTAGATCAGCCACTGCCTGCTCCCTCGGGTACAGTAAGAAGGCTGTGTCCTCGTTGTCGGTGTTCCTCTCGACCAGCGTTCCCCATTCATCAACAGCCCTTGCGACGTCCGTGTTCTCCGTTGTCTCGAAGGTGCCCACGTTGGTCGCGGCTGACGTGAAAAAAATGTTTCCACCGTCAAGCTGGATCTTTCCTTCAGCGCTGTTTGACGTCGGGAAGATTATCGCTTCGAAGTTGTTGTCGTCGTCCTCGTTCTCGATGAAGAGTACTGCCGGGTTCTGGTTGGCTGCTCTCTGCAAGTTTATTCGCAAGGTCATGGTAGCATTGAAATATTTTACCGTGTAGCCTACCCTACCAACCGTTATGTTCGCTTCGCCTAGATCTCCGGTGGGTATTATCGAGGTCTGCGATCCGATTGTGCTTCCCACGATAGGCGTAAGACCGATTGATGTGACCGCCGTAGCATTTGTCACGTTCAATACGCCTGTTGGCAGCACTATCTTCTGGTCAAGCTTGAAGAAATCTATCCCGGTGTAACTGGCGGATGTGGTGTTTGTTATGTTCACGGGTGCCGTAAGTGCCATAAGCCCCTCATTCTCTGTTTCTATGAGCGGGTATACGGTCACTTCCTTGCCAGTGTAGTGTATTCTTGCCCCTGTTCCCCAGGTTACCTGGAAAGTTTCTGAACCGCTTGTTGTGCTAGTGACGTTGAAGAAGAAGTCGAATCCGTTGATTGACTTCGTGTCCGCATTGTCGCTTCCGAGGTCTATGTCGAACGTGTTGTCGCTGAATACGTCCCTTAGCGATATCTTAGCCGAGTTCGAGCTGAGACCCGATATGCTCACGACCTCAAGCAATCTGCTCATGTCGAGCTTGTCAAAGTCCCCCTGGCTGAGCATGAAGAAGTCGTTGTCGCCAATGTTCAGGTCACCCTCCACAACTACAATGTTGTCGCCATCCTCGTTGCCGAAGGTCAGCGTGTTTGTCGTGGAACTGGTGTCTGAATCGAATGCGAATACGAAAGATTCGAAGTCGCTATTCCTGTTCTTGACATCGACTGTCTCCTCGCTGCTTCCGGAATCCTGAATCGTTATCTTTGCCCTTGATGCATCATCCAATGCAGGCCTAAGCCCGTTGAATGCCAGCTTCAGTATTCCGAATACGGGGTCCGTCATTGAGTCGCCCGCCTGCAGGAAGTCCTCGTTGGAGTCCGCAGCGGAAACGTCAATCTTCAGGTTTGTTATTCTGTTTACGCTGCTTACAGTTTCGTTGGTTATGGTCACCAGGGTGTTGCTAAGTACGTCCTCACTCTCCCCGATCTTCACCTCTGCGTTGTGCTCCAACACCAGCTTCCTTGAGCCTACTATAAGCTCAGCCGAGCTGATGCCGGTGTCCTTCGGGTTGTGGAAGACGTTCAACACCAGGAACGCCAGGCCGCTAAGTGTCCTTGAGACGCCCTCGTCCACAGAATCGCAGTCGGCGTTGATGCAGACGTTTATGGTGTTTGGATCTGCTACTGAAAGCAGCTCAACCTCATAATCACTCCCGTCAACGCTTACCGTCTGTGTCGTGCCCTCTGACAGCTTTATCTTTGTGCCGCCACCGTTAAGCACCAGCTTTATTGGTGCTGTGGATGTTGTCTCACTATCCACGGTGAAACCGCCTCCGAAGATGTTCAGAACATTGTTCTGCACACCGGCTGTGAATGCAGTTCCGCTTATGGCCAGTGAATCAGTGAAATCGACTTCGAACGTGAAGAGCGGGTTGGCCTCGTCGGTTCCGATGTTCACTATGACATCTGGATCCTCGAGGTCTCCGCTGCTGTCGTCGTAGACGATCCTCCTGCTTCCTAACCTTATAAACTGCTCATAGTCGTACTCAGCTCCGTCATCTGCCTGAAGTTCGCCGCTGGCGAGCACGTCTGGAAGATCGAGATCGCTTAGCGATTCCTTCGCAGTGTCGATAGCTGATCCTACGAAAAGCGGCTGGCTTGCAGTAGCAAGGCTGACACCACCCGTTATGGACAGAAGGTTTGCACCTCCTGGAACCACCACAGGTGTGGTAGCATAACCTGCAACTGCTGCGGCAATGTCTGCTGCCCCGACAACGTCATTCGCAAAGGCTGCCGACGGTGACGCCGGGTTACCTATGACGACGGACGGTGACGAAAGGCTGCTGCCTGAGGTTCTTACGAAGTCCCCAAGTGATGCAGACTGTGCGTGCACTGCTAAGACACCGAATGTTGCGCCTACTAGCGTGGCAGCTAAACCGCCTGCCAATAGCTTTCTTATTTTCATCCCTAAACCCTCCTATATTTGATGCACGCCCCAGAAGCCTTCCGCCTTGGAGTCGCCTCGCCGGCAATAGGTATCTGTGGTGTGCGTATAATTGACTTGGGCGTCCCCCTATATATAAATTGTGTGAAACTGTTTCACTCTCCGGCTGCTATATGGATGGAGGTGTTATATGGTATCTGGAAAGGAATAATATGGCTTATTACTGTTCCAGAAGGCCTTATATTCCTTTGATAGTATTATATTGTCACTTATATTCAATTCCACTATTGGATTTTTGGCCATCAATAAACCCGGTATTCCAGCAGGAATGTGGGATTAGCTTTATATAGAGCGGCGGGAAATCCTTGCAATGTGCGGCATTGTGGGCTGCGTTTCCGGGCAGGAGGTCAACTCCCTGCTGCTGGAATCCCTGAAGAAGCTGGAATACAGGGGATACGATTCATACGGCTTTGCGACGGTTTCAGGGGGGCGCATACACATAGAGAAGGACGCAGGGAAGATAAGCGCGGCTGCCGTGCCCGTGACGGCTGGCGACGGACTGCCGGGCAGGGCCGGAATAGCGCATACAAGGTGGGCAACCCACGGCGGCGTCTCAAGGGACAATGCGCATCCCCATACGGACTGCACGGGGCGCATTGCCGTTGCCCATAACGGCATAGTGGAGAACTACCAGGAACTGCGCGACGGGCTTAAAGGGAAGCATAAGCTTGTTTCTGACACGGATACGGAACTGATATGCCACCTCATCGAGGAGGGCATGGACAAGCCCGGCGACGACAAGCCCGACGGCCCCAAGTCCGTCGATGATAAGCCCGACGAAAGCTGCAAATCCAGCGATAACATCGCTGGCAGGCACTCGGGCTTCGAGGCGGCTGTCGCGGAGGCGGTGAAAAGGATAGAGGGCAGGCATGCCATTGCCGCCATTTCAGCCGGCATGGAGAAGATAGTGGGGGTAAGGAAGGGGTCGCCGCTCATTGTGGGTATCGGGAAGGGCATGAACTTCCTGGCATCCGACATACCTGCCTTTCTGGAGCACACGAAGGACGTGATGTACATAGACGACAATGAGATGGTTGTCATTGGGAAGGACCGGGTGGACTTCTATGACACCTTGACAGGAAATCCCCTGAAGAAGAGGGTTATTACAATTGACTGGGACGCCGGGCAGGCTGAAAAGGGGGAATACAGCCATTACATGATCAAGGAGATAATGGAGCAGAAGGAAACCATATTGAGGGCGCTGAATCAGGATGATGGCGAAATAGGGAGGATGGCAAATGAAATAAGGGACGCCTTCGGGACATTCTTCATCGGCTGCGGGACTGCCGGCAGGGTATGCCTCGCAGGTGAATACGCCTTTTCCAAGATAGCCAGGAAGCATGTCAACTATGTGATGGCATCGGAATTCCCAAACTACCAGCATTTCCTCACGGACAAGACACTGGTAATAGCCGTATCCCAAAGCGGCGAGACGGCTGACGTGCTCGAGGCGCTGGAGGTCGCCAGGAAGAAGGGGTCCAAGGTCATCTCAATAGTCAATGGTATGGGGTCCTCTATCGAGAGGATGTCTGATTATTCGTTCCGCATCAATGCGGGGCCTGAGAGGGCCGTGGCATCGACCAAGGCCACGACGTCTCAGCTGGCCCTCATAACCCTCCTTGCCTACTCCATGGCGGAGAGGCTCGCTGAAGGGAAAAGGCTGCTAATCGATACTGCCTCAAAGGTCAATGACATGCTGAACCCCAGGTATGAGGAGCACATCAGGAA
>JACQOB010000056.1 GCA_016202745.1 Candidatus Aenigmatarchaeota archaeon
CTGGTGTCTATACCGTAGACTTTTCTGAATCCTTCTTTTCTCAGTAATTCGATTAGGATGCCGCCTGAACATCCAATGTCAAGTATAGCGGAATTTCTATCGGCCTGTTTAATAATTCTATATACAATATCCCGTCTTGCCGCGAACCACCAATAATCCCTTTCCAATGAATGGACTTTTAACTCATAACCTGTTTCCATAATATCAACACAAGTTAAGCCATAGCCACACTTCAAAAAATAAGGTTGTATAGATTTATAGTCACCTGTTTGTACCCAAATCAAGGTCGTCGTCCTGCACGTAATCCAGGCCCAGCTTAATGGCAATATAGGCCTTTTCCAGCTCTTCGCCGATGTTCGCGGCGTGCATCAGGCTGGATATCAGCCCGTGCCTCAGCAGCGTATAGTAGATTTCTTCGGGGTGCTTCCCCCTGACTATCTTTGTCAGCTTATGGTCGTTGGTGCAGAAGCCGGCCTCTATTTCCTGCGTTTCCCTGTTGATCTTTATGAGAAAATAGCCCGCCGGGTCAAGCTTCCACTCCCGCGGATCTTTCACGGCCCGGATTTCCTCCACGCTGTCCGCCATTTTTATCTGCGGCCAGTTCTTGTACCTGTTTATTTCTTGTCCCATACCATCATGCCGCCAGCTTGTTCCTCTTGAGGACGGAAGTCTTGAAAAGTTCCAGGCCAATGTCAGCGTAATACCTGAATTCATTGTAGCTCCTCACCCTTGTGAAAAGGTGAAATATATATCCCGGCCTAAAATACGTCTTCCTGATGACTTCTTTCTGAAGTTTGACAAGATCCTCCGAGGTAAAGTGATATGTCCTCCAGCTTGGCAGCCTGCCATAATAGGAGAACTGGTCCCAGTCAGAGGCCAGGATAAGGCCTTCGTCCCTCATTTTCTTGTAAAGCATTGTCCCTGGCAGCGGAACTATGACAGTTACGGAATAGAATGTCGGCTTAATTTCCTTTATGATCTCCACTGTCTGTTGCACATCCTCATAGTCTTCGTCCGGGTGGCTGCCTATGATTAAAGATGCGTCTATAATCCTCAGTTTTACTTCATGAGCCCACTTGAAGACCCGTCTTATTTTTTCTAAATTGACATGCTTACCATTAAGCTGCATGACTCTTTGTGAGCCTGTTTCAACGCCGAAGGAAACCCTTATGCAGCCGGAACTCACCATCTTTTGCAGCAGCTCTTTGGTAACACAGTCTACTCTTGTGAAGCATCCCCATTGTAGTCCAAGTTTTCCCATTTCATCGCAAAATCCTTCAACAAATTTCTTATTCAAGGTGAATGTATCATCACTTATGTTGATGTAATTCGTGCCATAATTCTCCACGCAGAGTTTAATTTCTTCCATCACATTTCCCAGGCTCCTGTACCGCACCTCAGGGCCCTTGCCTGCCCCGGAGACGCAGAATATACATTGCGCTGGGCAGCCGCGGGAAATCATAATTTCCATTACGTTCATGAATTTCCTGCTGATGCCTCTTTCAACATGCGCCTTTCTGTAATTCTCAAAATTAACAAGGTCCCTTGCTGCAAACGGCAGCTTGTCCAGGTCCTGTATCAGCGGCCTTGGCGCCTCCATCACGATGGAGCCGTTGGACCGGTAAGCTGTCCCGAGGCATCCTGCCAGCGGCTGGCTGTTTTGTATCCTTGTGCACAGGTCGACGAATGTGTCTTCGGCCTCCCCGTGCACGGCGACGTCAAAATTCTGGAATTCCTCCAGGGTTTCTCTCGTGAGGGCGCTCACATGCGACCCGCCTATCACAGTGGTTATGTGTGGGGAGGCCATCTTGGCTATTGTTGCGAGCCTGTGGGCGTTCTTGATTGCGGGCGTCATCGCGCCGATCCCTACCATCCCTGGGTTGGACTCCTTTATGCGCTTTGTGAAGCCCTCCTCAGTGAACGGCTCGACGTTGTAATCCCACAATTCCACTTCAAAACCGTGCTGCCTGATGTATGCAAGCAGTATCCCGAGGTTTAGGGGGAAGTGGACTGCGCTGAGCCGCGGGCCTGATGCCAGGTCCATGGGCGTTGATATGAGCACCACTTTCATAATCCGTTATACGTGACATGAATATAAGAATCTTCGCTCTTCCGCCTGAAAGTGCAGATAAGGGTTTATTACACCATTAGGGGGATTAGCGAGAATTAAATAGGCCTTAGCTTTATCGGGTTCCTGTGCCACAGGTAGAAACCGGGCGCCGCCCCTATGTATTCAATCAGCAGCTGCATCAGCGAGAATGATATGGCCGCCTCGGCCTGTATGCCTATGAACGAAAGGAAAAATACCAGCGCCGCCTCCCTTGTTCCTATTCCGGAAACCGAAACCGGCAGGACCAGCAGGAGTATTACTATCGGCAGCACCATTAGCAGGAATGAATACGGTATTTGCAGCCCCATGCCTGCAGCAAGCACAAAAGCCTGGAATACTGATGCAAACCAGGCAATCAGGGTGATTATTATTGGCACTGCCAGGGACCGCTTGTTGCTCATTATAATGTCCACCCCTGAATAAAAATCGTGGTATATTAACTTAACACGCTCTTTGTATTTCACTGGTGCGAATCTCCTGTAAAACGGGCTCAGCAGCCTGTATGAGAGGCTTTTTCTTGAGAACGCCATAATGCCGGCAATAAAAAGCAGGAAGATTATTGAAACCGCCGACAGCAGGAACCCGCCACCAACATAAATGGCTGTGAATGCCGCGAGGCCCAAGATCGCGAGAATAAATATTATGACCACGTCTATTATCCTCTCCACCATCACAGTCGTAAGCGATTTGCCTATTCCCTCCTTTCCCTTGAGATAATATGATTTTGCAAAATCGCCTATCTTGCCAGGCGTTATGAGGCTGATGGAAAATCCTATCATCCATACCTTGGTGCACCTGCCCAGCGGGAAATCGATTCCATACGACGCGATTATCTTCTTCCATCTTAGCGCCTTCAGCACGATTGTGATGAATATCAGTGCAAGCGAGGCAAGGAAAAGGTACGGGTTAACTCTTGCAAGATTCACCGCCACCTTTCCTATGTCTATGCCACGCAGAAGATAGAGGAATATCAGGACGCCTATCAGCGGCAGCAGGCTTGAGAGCTTCATGGTAACTGATATTTTGTCGCCGCGAAACTAATAAAACATGGCTAATCCTGCTTCTGGTTCATCCTTTTCATCAGCTGCTCGCGCTCTTCCGCCTGGCTCTCAACGTCCATCTTTCCTGCAAGCTCCTTTTCTATGGCAAGGACAGTCTTCCACTTGCCTATGTCAAGGTAGCGGCCGCTCAAAACCAAACCCATCACCTTTTCCCCGCTCTGGACGGCAATGTTTATTGCATCTGTTATCTGTATCTCCCCCTTTGCTCCGGGCTCTGTCTTCTCTATGTATCCGAATATTCTCGGGTCAAAAACATAAACGCCAGTTATTGCCAGCAGCCTTCCTCCGGTTCTCAGGCTTTCCGCTCTGCTTGCAGAGGGTTTTTCAACAAGAGTTTCTATCTCGCCGTGCCTGTTTTTCATCTCCTTGAACTTGGCGATGCCGTAGCCCTCAGGGTCCTCCACTTCGAATAGCAACAGTGTTGCTAGAGGGGTCTCCCTCCTGTGCAGTTCCAGGAGTTCCCTGATGTCCTTTTTGGGCTCAATGAAAGAATCGCCAAGCAGGACAGTGAATGGCTTGTTTATCCAGTCTTTTGCCTGCAGGATAGCATGCCCAAGGCCTTTCCTTTCATACTGGTAGATGTAGGCGGCTGTGACACCGAAATGGCTGCCGTCGCCTATGTAGTCCATAAGGGCGCCCTTCTGGTGGCCGACGACGACGAATATCTTCCGTATGCCGCCCTCCTTCAGGTTCTCGATGCAATGCTCTATTGCGGCTTTCCCGAGAATGGGGTACATCTCCTTCGGAACCGCCTTGCTGAACGGGTAAAGCCGCGTCCCCCCGCCGGCAGCTGGCACAAGGCCCACTATTTCATCATGCACGCTGGCTGTTAGGCCGCTGGCCTTATCTGGCCTGCCGACTTTATCCAATTTATCCAGGTCGGCCAAGTCAGTCATATTACCAGCACACGCCCTCAAAATGCTTTACCTTGTTTTTATCAAGTATCCTTCTTCCCTCTATTATGATGCTGCCTCTCATCAGCCTGAAATCAGAGTCAGTCAGGCCCTTGAATTCCTCCCACTCTGTCAGCAGCAGGCAGGCATCCGAGCCCTCCAGAGCATGCCTCGCATCCTTGCAGTATTCAATCCCGGGGAAGATGTTCTTCACGTTGCCCATTGCCTGCGGGTCATATGCCCGCACGTGGGCGTCCTTCTCCAGCAGCGCCTTTATTATGTCCAGGGAAGGCGCCTCCCTTATGTCGTCAGTGTCTCCCTTAAACGCGAGCCCCAGCAGCGCGACTCTCTTTCCCTTAAGGGTGCCCAGCCTGTCCTCGAGCTGCCTGACTATCTCCAGCTTCTGCCTCCTGTTTGTATCGAGCACGCTTGCAAGCACCTGAGGGTCGTATCCAATGTCTTCTGCCAGGGATTTCAGGGCAGATACGTCTTTCGGGAAGCATGACCCGCCGAAGCCTATGCCCGCTTCAAGGAATCTTGGTGAAATCCTGCTGTCCATTCCGACGCCCTTCATGACTTCGTAGACGTCTATACCGAGCTTCTTGCAGATGTTGCCCAGCTCATTGCTGAACGATATTTTTGTCGCCAGAAGCGAGTTGGAGGCATACTTGATCATTTCAGCCGTGCGCAGGTTTGTCCTGATCAGCGGTGCATTGAACGGGCTGTATATCTCAACAAGGGCGTCCCCTGACTTCCTGTCCAGCTCGCCTATCACTATCCTGTCCGGGCTGAGGAAATCCGGCAGCGCCTTTCCCTCGCGCAGGAATTCCGGATTCATGCAGACGCCGAAATCCCTGCCGGCCTTCTTGCCTGAAGCTTCCTCCAGTATCGCGGCGACCCTTTCCGTTGTTCCCGGCACTACTGTTGATTTTACCACAAAAACATGGTAGCCGCTCATGTCCCTGAGGACACTGCCCAGCTGCCTTGCCGCGCTTTCCAGTTGCACCAGGTCAATTCTTCCGTCGCCTCCGGATGGCGTGCCAACGCATATGAACGTGGCCTCTGACCGGCTCACGGAATTCATGTCATCTGTCGCTGACAGGTGACCGCTGGCGAGCAGCGTCCTCATCATGCCCTCCAGGCCTTCCTCATATATGGGCGGGATGCCCCTGTTTATCATGCCTATTTTTTCCTTATCCCTCCCTATACAGGTCACTTTGTGCCCTTTCGCGGCAAGCCCAACCCCGGAGCAAAGACCGACATACCCTGTGCCTATCACGGCAATGTTCATGCCTTTCCTATAAGGGGATAGGCTTAAATTGCTTCTGCCAGTTGCCGGCTTTGGGAGCTTATTAGCAAAACCCGCCAATAGACATTGATATATTATTGGGAACCAGATTCATATCACTTGCGCCAATAGTATACACATGCCAACGAAACTCGTCCCCAAGGCCCAGGACAAACTCACAGCACTCA
>JACQOB010000061.1 GCA_016202745.1 Candidatus Aenigmatarchaeota archaeon
CGGAGGAGCTGGAGGGCCACGGGCTTGTGGCCTACATATCCTGCGACCCGTGCTATGGGGCATGCGACCTGAGGGATGCGGAAGCTGAACGGCTGGGCTGCGATGCCCTGCTGCACGTGGGGCACACGGATTTCGGCGTGAAGGCCCGGCTACCGGTGGTGTATGATGAATACCCCATAGAGGTGGATTTTGTGCCGCTGCTGGAGAAGCATATCGCGGAGCTCAGGAAATACAAGAGCATCACACTCGTGACAACGCTGCAGTTCCTGCCCTCATTAAGCCCCGCAAAACAATACCTTGAATCTAATGGAATAGAAGCATTCATAGATAAACCAAAGGTCTATGCAAGGCAGGAGGGGCAGATACTAGGATGCGACCCCACGGCCGCCTTGTCCGCTTCCGCGGACTGCATCCTCTACCTGGGCTCCGGAATGTTCCACCCGCTGGGCGTTGCCATAAGGACTGAAAAGCCGGTCTTGTCCATTGATGCGGAATCAGGCAAGCTGGTTGACGTGCAAAAGGAAAAGATGCGCCTGGAAAAGATCAGATATGCCAGCATAGAAAAGGCAAGGGAGGCAAAATATTTCGGCATACTGATCTCAACGAAACCCGGCCAGCTCTATTTCAACGCGGCGGAAAAGCTGAAGGAGAAGCTTGAATCCCTGGGAAAGCATGCCTGGATGATTGTCGCGGACGAGATAAGGCCGGAGAAGCTGATGGGCATGAAGCTGGACTGCCTTGTCAACTGCGCATGCCCGCGCCTGAGGGAGGACACGGCCCTTTTCAGGAAGCCCATCCTGAACCCGGAGGACGTGTGGAAACTGCAGGCATAATGTAGCTTATCATTCCATTAGCCCTTCTATTGTTCTTTGCCGGTATATTTGTTTGCTTCGTGTGCGCCTATAAAACCACCAGCTATTGTAGAATTCAATCCAAATCCACTTCCAAAAGAAACCAAAACCGCCCCTGTCCATGCAACAGCCTCTCCCGCTATGCCATCCGGCACATCGTGAAATATTGTATACCTTATGGCGGCAATCGGGGCCAACACACCTAAGGCAATGCCTGCATAAATCTGGCCCATTTCTCTGATGCTATAATTGGGAGGCAATGCGCTGGGAAACATACTGATTAGTTAATAAAAAACTTTATAAGTCTTCGCGTCTTGGCCTTACCCAATATAAATTCCCCCGCGCAATATAATCCATGCAGGCAAAAAAGATAAGCTTCCAGAACAGCAGGAAGCAGAAGCTTTCAGCTGTCCTGCACACCCCCGACAGGAAGACGTCCTCCATTGTCATAATGGCCCACGGCTTTGCAGCAGACAAGGATGAGAAGGGCACATTTGTGGAGCTGGCGGGGATGCTGTGCAAGGCGGGTTTGGCCGTCCTGCGCTTCGATTTTGCCGGCTACGGTGACAGCCAGGGAAGCCCAGCCGACACGACAATAACAAACGAGGTCGATGACCTGGGATCCGCAATAAAATATGCAAGGAAGCGGAAATACAGGAAGGTGGGCATCCTGGGAGCGAGTTTTGGCGGCACGATAGCAATCATATCGGCCGCCACGGAAAGCGTGGACTGCCTGCTTGTCTGGAACCCGGTGGTCTATGTGCAGAAATCCCTTGGCGAGCTGGCTGGGAAATATCCGGTAAAGAAAACAAAAGTCACAAAGAACTTCTTCCAGGACATAAGGAAATATGACGTGCTGTCTAGCGCAAAGAGGATTGACAAGCCCCTGTTCATACTGCACGGGGAGAGCGACAGCCTGATCCCCTACAGCGACTCATGGGACCTATTCAAATCCATAGCTGGCGCAAAGATAGAGATAATAAAAGGGGGCCAGCACAATTTTCACGGGGAAAGGGACCTGGCCATTGCCTCACAGCTTTCTCTCAATTGGTTCTCACGGATCCTCGGTTAGACCTGTAGGGGGGCTGCTGGAGGATGACATCCTTGCTTCTCACCAGCTCCTTGATTTCCTCAAGGTCAATCTCAAGCTCTTTCCTGAGCCTGGCCCTGTCCAGCCTGCTTATCTTCTGCTCCTCGAGAATCCTGAGCTTGTTCTCTGTCTGGTCGAGCCTCTCCAGAATAGACTTCTTGGCAAGGCCCTCCTTCTTCAGGGCCTTCTCCCTGAGGCGGTCCCACCTCTTCCTCAGCCGCCTGACCTTGGCTTTCCACCCAAAAAGACCGAAAAACATCATTACCACTATTATATAGATA
>JACQOB010000062.1 GCA_016202745.1 Candidatus Aenigmatarchaeota archaeon
GGAAAAAATTCCACATACTGGATCGCGCCGTACGAACAGACAACTTTCTGCAATGGTATGCGGGTGGAATCGCTGGCGCCTACTCGGGCTGGAGGGCTTTTGGGCCTGTTGTTGCATCGGATAACCTCGACAGGGAGGTGGCTGATCTTTGCCCGGGTGAATTGTTTCCTTTGAATGTTTCCAACCTCAGGACACATCCAAGCGAAAGAGAACTCGGCCTTGCATCAGTTCTTGATCATGCCGGATACTGGATGAAAAACAGGGCGATCAATCTGGCAGTCCTGCCACCGGCCATGGGGATTACCTCTGTTATTGAGAGGATGGTCGAGGACCCATATGCGAACCATCTCGTGGTGGGAGCCACCCCGGAAGATTATGCAATGCATTTTTTGATTGGGGGTGCCATTGGGATACCCGCGGCTGCAGCCGCGCTTTTGCCCAGATACCTTGCAATAAGAAGCCTGAAAAGAAGCGCCTGCTACCTTGATGGGCAGATAGAAGAGCTGTACAGGTAGCCCACTTCTTCAGCCGGTCGAAAATATGCTTAAAAAACTTACTTTGCATTATTTACCATGTCCAGCTTGATTGTGGAGCTAAAGAAAGCGGAAAGGATGCATGACGCAGGTGTCAGAAGAGAGACAATGAAAGGCATACTGGAAAACGAAAGATTAATGTATTCGGTGCTTAACACGGCAATAGAAAAACCTGGAAGCTTGAGCAGCCGTGTATCAGGACTGGCAGCCAGGTATAAAGGCCTCATGCTGCTTGCTCCCAAGAAACGCGACCAGGCTTATGATTGCCGGCTTGGCAGCCTTGAACCTGGCTGGGTGCTGCCCGACTCCGTGGAGAATCTAAGAACAGTGAGTGAGGACGGGCTTGACTGGGTAAGAGATAAACTCCTGAGCCCCATAACTGCCCCTTATGTCGCAGGGGCTGCCCTGCTTGCCGGCGCAGTCCTTTTTGATGCTGATAGTACAGCAGCCGAATACGCCAACGTTTTCAGAGCAGGCGTGGCAACCGGCTTGGTGCTATCCCTCATCGACGGCATTACGCGGTACGTCTCAGTGAAAAATATGCTAAGAAGCGCGGCCTACATTGACCAGAAGATAGAAGAGCTGTACCGATAGCTCATTTCTTCTTCAGCCGGCCAAAAATATGCTTAAAAAACTTACGCTATAATATACTGTATGGGAAAACAGGTGAGCCTAAAATGAAAAGATGGCAAAAATATTCTTTGGGGGCATTGGGTTTGGCAATAGCCGGATATTATGGCACGTCAATGTGGCAATTGCATAAGGAGAATGCCGAATACAGGCAAAATGCTGTGCAAATGGCTGATTTCACCAAAGATGGCAGAATAGGGTGTGTTGAAGCAATTCGTCCCTATCATGAGTTAAAGCTGACCGGAAGGGAAATTCTTGATCATCTGGATACAGAGGCAGTGGCAAGGGTTGTTGGCTACTTCAGGGAAAACGAGCCAGAAGAATTCCTGATTGCTGTTGGTCGGGAAGTATTGGAATCAGGAAGATACCCAACAAACAGGGATGTTGTAAGAAGAGCCGCATCCAGAAATCCACAGATAGACATCAGTCAGGTAGGGGCAATCGCCGTATTCTGCATAGGATATGATGGAAGGTCTATAGAAGGGGAAAACTTCCTGCGTTCCAGAAAAACCAACCCCACATTGGAAGACCGATTAATTTCATTTGTGTACCCGCCTGCGGCTAACGACAGCTCGGAACTTGAAAGATATGCGATGGAAACGAGTGAACATTAAAGATTAGGACACTCACTTTTTATTATCCTGTTTCAGCCGGTCAAAAGAAACAGTGATGAACTCCGGCTCCCTTATCTTCAGCCTTTTCGTGATGACGTCGGGCTTCAGGTTCTCCCCTTCCACGATAAGGAATTCTCCAACCCCCTCAATGAGGTTAATGCTTATGACGTATTTCCCGTAGCTGAAAATCCTCGTGCTCTTGAGGGTGCACCTTATCCCAAACCTCTTCTTCAGCCTTTTCTTCTCCCTTTCCGCATCGGCGATCCTCTCATTCCTCACAACCTGGAACTTGCCGTCCTTCAGGGCCAGCCCCACCAGGTAGTTCCCCTTCCTGTCCTCCGTTATCTTCAGGACCTTTCCTCTGGGCTGGTTGAAGTATGTATTTACCACGTGCAGCTCTTCCGTGAACCTGGCGCCCATCCTCTTCAGGCTTTCTTCCACCTTCCTGTAATCCCTTATCCTTATCTTCAGCTCTTCCATTGTCACCTTACCTTCCTACCTTCCTTTACGGCAAGTATATTTGCCAGCACGATTAATATGCCGCCGGCTATTACAGTTGCGCCTATGCCCTCCCCGAGGATTATCCATGCCAGCAGCACAGCAGATAGCGGCTCAGTGAGAATCGTCAGTATTGGCGCCATGTGGGCCTCCACGCTCCTCAGCCCAGCGTCATAGAGGCCATATGGGATGGCTGTTGAGATTATAACCAGCCCAAGGAAATACCAGATGCCCATGGCAGAAGGCGCGAATGCCAGGGCCTCGAAAGGGAAGAGCAAGACCAGAAGCAGGCTCCCGAAGACAAAAGGCCAGAAGAGCGCGGCCCACAGGCTGTACCCCTTGTCGTGCAGGACATGCCTGGCTATGATTATGCCGAAGGAATACCCGACCCCTGATATTATTGCAAAAAGGTTACCTATGTTTGCCAGCAATTCCGTCCTGAATCCGTATATCACCCAGACCCCGGCTGACATTATTATGAGCGCGGCTATCTCCCGCTTCCCTATCCTCTCCTTCAGGAATACAGCAGCCAGCAGCGCGGTGATTATTGGATAGATGTAAACGAGCAGCACGACATCGGCCACTGGCGCGATGGACAAAGCCGCGACAAAAAGCCCGAAGCCGATGGTTATTCCGGAGAAGCCCGCCGCGACAAAAAGCGGCACATCCCCCTTCTTCATGGCCAGCGACCTGTGGCTCTTCACGAGGAAATGTGCAAGGAAGATTATCGCGGCAGCCAGCAGGAGCCTCGCAAACGTCAGCAGGAAAGGCGATATCGAGGGGCCAATCAGCTTCACGAACACCCCCACCGAGCCAAACAAAACCCCGGAGATTATTATGAGAAGCGGGCCTTTCATGGTATATATATATGGGCCTCCAAGTCTAAATATGCAGGAAAGCGTAACCATACCCCTAACAGAATATAGGGAGTTGAAGCACAAGGTAGACATGCTGAAGGAAATCCTGGAAGAGGAAAAGCTTACAATGGAAGAACTGGAAGATATAAAGAGGGCGGAAAAAACGAAACGCGTGACAAAGGAAGAATTCTATTCTAGGCACCCAGAGCTAAAGGGTTAGAATGTACACGCTACTTTTCACGGAAAGGTATATAGAAAAGCTTGAAGAACTCGAACCGAAGACGCAGAAACAAATAAGAACTGAGGGTTGAACTCATCACAATCCTGGCAAGAAAGCATGATTATAAATGAGATTTCCACCAGTCTGTGACTGGTGGCGAAGAGGGGATACTCATTCTTTTCTCCCCACCACCAACTATTACACGGGGAGCGAAACCTGCCC
>JACQOB010000057.1 GCA_016202745.1 Candidatus Aenigmatarchaeota archaeon
GAAGGAAGCAAAAGATTGAATTCAGGCTTGTTGGTTTTATGCGCGTCGCAATGTACTACAACAACAGCGATGTCAGGCTGGAGGAGATGGTAAGGCCTACAGCAGGCCCCAATGAGGTTCTTGTAAGGATAATGGCGAGCGGCATCTGCGGCAGCGATGTCATGGAATGGTACAGGACAAGGAAGGCCCCCCTGGTCCTTGGGCATGAGATTTCCGGCGTTATAGAAGAAGCAGGACAAGAAGTGAATGGGTTCAGGAAAGGCCAGAGGGTTGTTGCAACGCACCATGTGCCCTGCGGCTCATGCAGGTATTGCCTGTCTGGAAATGAAACAGTTTGTGATGCCTTGCGCAAAACAAATTATTACCCCGGCGGCTTTTCGGAATATGTGCGCATTCCAAGGGTGAATGTTGAGAAAGGCGTCTTATCCCTCCCGCAGGAAATTGGATATGAGGAGGGCACCTTCGTCGAGCCTTTGGGCTGCGTTGTCAGGGGGCAGAGGAAGGCGGGCGTGAAAGAAGGACAGACAGTCCTTGTCATAGGCAGCGGCTTGTCCGGGCTCCTGCACATACAGCTGGCAAAATCCAAAGGGTGCACTGTCATAGCCACGGATATAAGCCAGTTCAGGCTTGGCATGGCGGAGAGGCTCGGTGCCGACCATGTGATAAGCGGGACAGATGATGTGACTGAAAAGGTGAAGGAATTCAACGGCGGCAGGCTTGCAGACAGTGTCATCCTTTGCGCCTCTGCGATGCCCGCAGCCAGGCAGGCCCTCCAATCAGTTGACAGGGCAGGGACAGTCCTGGTGTTCGCGCTTTTTGACCCGGGGCAGGAAGAAGCCCAGCCACCAATATTCGAGGCCCTGTCAAGGGGCGCCACCATAACGACAAGCTACGCTGCTGTCAAGAAGGATTTGGCGGAGGCCCTGGATCTGCTCAGGAAGGGAAGGATAAATGCCAGGGACATGATCACCCACAAGCTCCCCCTTTCGGAAACCGGGGAGGGGTTCAGGCTGACAGCCGGTTCAGGGGATTCAATGAAAGTGATAATTGAGCCGTGGAGGTAGCAATTAGTATCCCACCGCTGTCGCTTCTTTAGAAACCAGCCTATAGCCAAACATTCCTATATAAGAAACAACATCCTTTTCAGGTGGATTTTCAAAAATATCTTTAACACCATAAGTCCCAATGTATAATCTATTATCATCACCTGTTACGCCTGCTGTCCAGCCTTTGGTGGCGGTAATCTGCAGCGGGAGATAAAATACATCTGGCGGCTCGCCATCAATCCCCTCAAATACATACCTATGTACAGTAACTTCAACAGCCATAATTTCACTATACCCAAAAACAATATAAGCTTTTATCCTTCCAATTCAAGTGCTCCACATGCTTGTCAAAGGAACCCATTACAGGACTGTCTGGATGGACAATGGCAGCGTCAGGATGATAGAGCAGAACAGGCTCCCCTTTTCCTTTGAAGTCCACGCCTGCAATTCCGTGGAGGACACGTGCCAGGCAATAAGAGACATGACAGTCAGGGGCGCAGGGGCCATAGGCGCGACAGCGGGGTTCGCGATGGCCCAGCACTTTCTTGACCCAAAACAGAAGACTGAAGACGCCTTGGAGATGATAAAGAGAACAAGGCCCACGGCTCAAAACCTCTTCTATGCAGTTGAAAGGGTTTACAATCAGGCTGCGAATTCAAGAAAGCCCTCCTCTGCGGCTCTTGAAGAGGCGCAGGCTATTGCCAACGAAGACGCGGAGGCGTGCAGGATGATAGGGGAAAATGCGGCCAGGCTTCTTGCCGGGCATCCGCGGATGATGACCCACTGCAACGCCGGCTGGCTGGCCTTTGTCGACTGGGGCAGCGCGCTTTCCCCTGTGTATGCGGCCAGGAGGAATGGCATTACCCCGTTTGTCTATGTGAGCGAGACCTCCCCAAGGGGGCAGGGAGCGAGGCTGACGGCGTGGGAGCTCGGGCAGGAGGGCATAGAACACGCGGTGATACCAGACAACGCGTCTGGGTTTTTCATGAAGAATGGCGATGTCGACATAGCCATAACAGGCGCAGACAGGATAGCAGCCAACGGCGACACGGCAAACAAGATAGGCACATACATGAAGGCCGTCATTGCAAAAGAGATTGGCATACCCTTCTACATAGCGGCGCCGACATCAACCATTGATTTTCGGTGTCCTGATGGAAGAGGAATACCAATAGAGTTCAGGAACCAGGACGAGGTGTTATGGAAATCAGGGGTTACTGAGGATGGAAAAATTGAAAGGATATTGACATCCTCACCCGGCTCACTGGCAAAAAACCCGGCCTTTGACGTGACGCCAGCCAGGTACATCACAGGGATCATCACGGAGAAAGGGATTGTGAAGCCCTCTGAACTGTGGGAACTGAAAAGGTGACCAGTGATTATTTTGTTTCCCCGCCGCCGCTTTTGCCAAGGAACCAGACTGCAAGGGCAAGCACTATGATGAAGAATATTATGCCGCCTATCTCCCCGCCGCTGAGGCCTGCCACGTCCTTTGGCAATGGAAGCAGCTCAGCGCCGCCCGCCCCAAGGAAGAGCAGCAGGCCTATGAACCCGAACAGCAGCACAATGGCCCATGTGCTCTGGGGCCTTTCCTTAATGTTGAATATGTCGTTGACCTTCACCCCCATCAGCCCGAGGAAGATTATCACAACCAGTATGCCCACAAGTATGACAAGCCCTGCGCCGAACACCGCTGTCAGGAACCTGGCCAGCGCTATGCCAGCCGCCCCCGAATAGTTGAGCACGAAGAATGACATCACGATGGCTATCAGGCCAGATGCGGATTTCTCAAGCTGGTCCTTGAGGGAAAACCTGAGGACGCCATACACAATGGCCATCATCAGCAGGAATGGCAGCAGGAATGAGAAGAAACCCATCCTGCCCAGGTTGCCCACCACAAGCGAGAACGGGCCAGTAGCCTGGGCCAGAATATATGTGACCATACAATCGTCCTGTTATCTCGGCGGGGGGGCGCCTTTGCCGCCTTCATCTTTCTCCTCGCTCCTGGACAGGAACCAGACGGCCAGAGCTATGATTATCAGGAAGAATATTATAGCCGTCACGTCAGCCCCGCCAAAGCCGCCTATGTTTGTGGGTATGGGCACGAGCGTCGATCCCCCAGCCCCAAGGAACAGGGCAAAGCCTATGAATCCAAGAAGGAGCACAAGCGCCCAGGTGGAGCCCTTGCCAGGCAGGAATATCTTTGACATGTCGAAGCCCGCCAGCCCAAGGAATATGATTATCACAAGCAGGCCAGTTAGCACTATCAGCCCGCCGCCAAAGAACTGCGTGAAGAACTGGGCCATCTGCACGCCGGCCTGGCCCGAGTAGTTCATGACGAAGAATGCCACTATGATAGCAATGAGGCTTGACGCTGTCTTCTCAAGCTGCGGGACCATCTTCCTCAATATGCCGTATACAATCGCAAGCGCAAGCAGGAACGGCAGGAGGAATTCAAAAAGCCCCAGGTTCCTCAGGTTGCCCAAAAGCGGTATGAAGGGATTTGTCTGTGCCAGAACCAATTCAAGCGCCATAATAACCTATTGTCCCTCCGCATTTATAAATGGATTTTGCGGCCCTGCTGACTCACCGGCAGGCAGGAGATAGGGCTGTTTTGGAGATGGTAGTTGTCTGTACAGTCTTCTGACCTTTTCTACAACTTGCCAATGACCCACTCTGGCCATGTCTAGGGAATTATAGTCTTCTTTAAAGCATGGAGTTGGTATTCCAGCCTCTTCCGCCTCATCCATCCAATCATGATCCAATTTTCCATCTGGTAAATATCTAAACACGCATGTTTCATAGAAGCATCTTCCCGGCCTTTCTTGTCTGTGAATGCCGATAGTGGAAATCTTAATGTCACTTATATGCGTCTCCTCTACCCGACTAATCATATCCCCGAACGTAGGGCATTCGATGCACAGCGAATATCTCCTTCCATCTTCGTCCATGACGTGAAGTTTGCCGTCGTCTAAACCATCTGGATGCATAAAATACAAATACTATATAGTAGTAACATTTATAAGCTTTTGAGGCAGAAATTGTTCCCTCCTACTACAGTCCCCGCCCCTTCTTCCCGGCCGATGTGAGGCCCCTAAAGGCACGGCCCTTGTGCTGGGGCTCTGCCACCCACCTTATCCTCTTGTCTTTCCTGACGACCGGGTGGCTTGGGTCAACAAGTATGACCTCGAACCACTCGTGGTTGCCGTCCATGCCGACCCAGTAGGAATTGAGGACTTCCATGTTCGGGAATTTTGTCGCTACCTTCTCCTCTGCAACAACCTGCTTGGCTTTTCCAAGCGGGTAGAACCTTCCCGTCCTCTTTGGCCTCCTCCCGCCAGCCCACTTTGGCCTCTTCCTGACACCCTTCCTCACCTTGACGCGGACAACAATGAACCCCTGCTTTGCCCTGTATCCCAGGGAATGCGCCCTGTCAAGCCTGGTGGGCCTCTCTATCCTGTTGACTACAGGCTCCTTCCTCCACTTCACCAGCCTCTGCTTATAAAGCGCTCCGAGGCTCTCTTTTGGCCTCTTCCACTGTTCAGCTACCTGCCTGTACATGCCGATACCCACAAATCCTTAACATTAATGTTCTAAAGCTATTTAAATCAAACAGGCCATAAAGATTAAAAAGACCGCGCTGAATAAATAATAACAAGTGAGTCATATGGGTGCTGCTGGGAAAGTTATCATTGGACTCGTGCTGCTGCTTATAGGGCTTGGCCTGTTCGCGAATTCTGTGCTGCCGGAGCCCTGGTCTGTAGGCAGGCTGGGCAGGTTCTGGCTTGACAGCTTCCTGACCGTCCTTACGGGGATAATACCAATATTCCTGATACTGGTCGGCCTTTTCATCATCTGGCTCGAA
>JACQOB010000063.1 GCA_016202745.1 Candidatus Aenigmatarchaeota archaeon
GTGCAGAAGGGCTCCGTGAAGTGCCCGGAATGCGGTTCTAACAAGATTATTTATGACGGCACCAGGGGGGAGTCTGTGTGCGGCATGTGCGGCTCTGTCCTCAAGGAAAGCATGATAGACCTGACGCAGGAATGGCGCGCCTTCGACGAGGACCAGAGGAGCAGAAGGGTAAGGACAGGCGCCGCCCTGACGCCAACCAAGCACGACCAGGGCATAACGACCGAGATCGGCAAGGGCAGGGGGGAGCTTTTCAAGGTGGCGTCAAAGAAAAGGGCCCAGTATTACAGGCTTACCAAGTGGCACAAGAGGCTGATTAAGTCAAAGGACAGGAACCTTTCCTTCGCCTTCTCGGAGCTGCAGAGGCTCATTTCCTATCTCCATTTGTCCCGGGCGATACACGAGAAGGTTGCCAAGCTGTACCAGCAGGCCGTGAACAAGGGGCTGGTAAGGGGCAGGTCGACCGAAAGCATAATAGCGGCATTGCTCTACACCACATGCAGGGAGGAGGGCGCGCCCAGGACGCTTGACGAGATATCAAAGGCCTCAGGAATACACAGGCGGGAGATCGGCAAGACCTACAGGTACATAGCGAGGAAGCTGAGGATCAGGATCCTGCCAGCAAAGGCGCAGGATTACGTCCCAAGGTTCGGCTCCCTGCTCGGCCTTTCGGAGAAAGTGCAAGTCAAGGCGGTGGATGTCCTGGACGAGGCCGGCCGGTTTGATGTGACCTCAGGCAAGGGGCCGATAGGGGTTGCTGCGGCGTCGCTGTACATAGCTGCCGTCCTTGAGGGCGAGAAGAAGGCCCAGAGGGAAGTGGCGGACGCCATTGGCGTGACAGAGGTGACAATAAGGAACCGCTACAAGGAAATAGTTGACGCGCTCGGCATAAAGGACAAGGTTGAGGAGATTGTCAAGGAGGAGGAGGAGGCTGAACTGCAAAGGAAGGCCCATATGGAAAGGGCGGCCAGGGAAGAAGCGCTCAAGGCCCAGGCGCTTGCAGCCAGGACTGCAGCCAAGGAGGCAAAGAGGATTGCAAGGGCCTCAAAGAGGGCCAGGGGCGGCGGCAGGAAAAAGATCCCCAAGGCAAGGCCAAAGCTCAGGAAGCAGATGCTGCCCGGAAAGAAGCCGAAGGCGAGGAAGAGGGTCAAGATCAGGAAGAAAATTAAGGTGAAAAGGAAAGTTAAAGCCGTGAAGAAGATTAAGGCAAGAAAGGTTTCCAGAAAGACAGTGGTAAAGAAGGCTCCAAAATACAGAAAATCTAGAGCGAAGGGCAGAAGGCGATAAATATGGCAGCCACTCTTGATTCAGTAAAACCAGTTGGGAGCGACATAACACGCAGACAAAGTAATCTGGCAGGCTATCTGAATGGACTGTTGCGTCAGTTTCCTGATGGGAAGTCCATGAATAAGTTTCAGGAGGAGAATGTTCTACACAGAAGAGAAGAAGCGGCGACTATCTTCTTGTATGGTGGCGGGATACCACGACAAACACGAATGGAAGCAACTGTTTATGGTGCCGGCCCGGGATTTCCATCACATATAACCATCTACGGAGACGCATTTGCCATTTATGAGAATGAAGAACAATTAACTACACTTGCGCGGCTGGCTGGAGTTCGAGCCGATGGAGGAATGGATGGCCATGGAAATAGCTACATGTGGCTAAAGGAAAGAATGAAAGACTGGCATGAGAGTAAAAGTCCCTTCCGTCTTATATATACGTTGACGGCTTTTGCTCCAGCGCTCAAAATACTATCATATATTAATACAGAGTGGAGTAATGAAGGTGTGCGCAAGGAAGGAGAAAGCGGTCTGTGATTACTTGATCCTTCCGATAGAGAAGCCACGTATCGTAATAATCTAGGCACGGAGAGTGATGACGAACTTCTTGTTGCGGCACTTGGCAATAATGTGATGGCACTAGGACACTGCTATGGTGTTGGGGAGAGCCAGATTGGAATCACAAATCGGTTTAATGAATATGGTGAATACACCAGCAGCGAGACCGGTAGGTTAGCCGGAATTAATTGCCCATTGTTGGATAAAAGAACACTGCCTTTCTTTCATAACCTTGGTGACTTGGAACCGCAGTTAAAAGGCAGTCTTACGAAGTGCCTTGCGGCTCTGCATGACCCTGGGGAGAAAATAGAGGCTAGCAAAGGTGCATAAGAATGGGTAATATTTGCTGACTGCCTTATCGCAGTAATTCTGCCGTTATATCAATCCTCGTGTCCACGAAATTGCCATTCACAGTTCCCCCTCCATTGACCCATACCGTGTCGGGCACGAATTTGAACACCCTCCTGGGGAACAGCTTAAGGAACTCCTTTGGGCTCCTCGGTTTCTTGTTTGTCCTTCCGTAAAGCAGCTTCAGGGCCTTCACGATCTCGGCGCCGTCCCGCACCCCCAGCTGGCGGGCTTTGCCTTTCATATAGACCCCGAAGCCTGTCCCTTCAGGGACGGTAGAATCATAGATCACCACAAAAACATTTTCATTTTCCCTGATATTTTTGGAGTGCTGGTTTCCGGCCCATGAAACCCAGTAAAAAGCATAATCCTTGTCAAAAGCCGAATAGACCGGGGAGTTCCATGGCTCGCAATTCCTGCCGGATGTCGCCAGGGTTATGTACAGTATCCTGCTGATTACGCGCTTTGCCTGCAGCGTCAGTTCCCTTGTGTTCCCTCCCATAGCCTATATTGCGGAATACGCAATAAATACAGTCTGCTAAAGCAGCCACACTACCATTCCCGCCAGGACCAGCATGCTGCAGATGTCAGCTATGGATGTCGTTAGCGGTATCAGGAAATTGTTGGGATCCTCCCCCCTCCTGTAGATGAATATGCCCCCCACCACTGAGATGAGGAATATGATGGCGACCAATGAGATCGTTGTGACTATGGAGATTATGAGTATCCTGAAAAACTCCGGGAGTGCCAGCGCGTATCCCATTGACAGGGCAATCATGTTGGATGCGACAGCAATGTATATTGATGATATGAGCGAGACCGCAAGTATTATGGTCAGCAGGTTGTTTATCTCCCTTGATTTCCACCAGCTCTTCTCAAAAGGCCTGTGGCCGCTCTCGAAGCGGGCTTCCTTCAGGTACAGCAGCGTTGTGAATTTTGACGAGACAGTGGCCCCGAAATCGCCTATCATGTCGTCAAGGGCGGGGAGCATTATAAGGAGCGGGAGTACCATTATCAATTTGCTCTCTATAGATTCTATGCCGATGCCCCCAAGGGAACTCAGGAAGGAAGTCAGCGCGAGTATCATTATGCTTTCCCTTATTATCACGTGCGACACATGCGATTTCGGGCCGTATTCCTTCATGTAGAAGAGGGTTTTGTAGGATATCCTGTGCTTCCTGTGCAGCTGGTGCACAATTGGATGGTGGCGGCTCCTCTTGAGGCTGGCAAGTGCTGCCTTGTGCTTCAGGCTCAGGTTCTTCCTTTTTGATTTCATATTATCATGATCGCGATGAGCAGCGATAGTATGCTTACGATATCACCGACTGTTGTTACGTAAGGGCCCATTATGTTGTTGGGATCATAGCCCTTTCTGAAAAGCCAGAAAGTGGTTGCAATAGTCACTGGTATTTCAATGATGTTGGAAAGCAGCCCTGCGAGGACTGATATCAGTATTATGCTTATTATCGCTTTCCCGAAAACCAGCCAGCTAAGGCCGAAAGCTATCACGCCGAGCATCAGGCTGACGGCCAGGGCAAGCAATATGGCTGCGATTACATTCCCCTTCATTATCCTGTTGTGGGCGAACTCGGGCTTGGTAGCCCCGAGTATCATCCCTGAACTTAGCCTTGCAGCCAGCGAGCCTGATATGCTGCCGCGCATTTCAAGGAAGCCTGGTATAAGTATCAAAAGTCCCGGAATGAGGTAGAACCTGTCAGTTGTAAGTGCAAGCAGGAAACCTGCAAAAAGGCCGCCTGTGACAGATATTATCTCGGCGAATAATATTTCCCTGAAGTCAGACCTGGAGGACACCTTGCTGCCATGCGGCCGCCTGTGCCAGCGCCTGCTTCTGGCCATATTATAGTTTATATTGGCCCCACCTAAATACTGTTCATGAAAGCCAACGTAAAGTCTGGCTTGGATAAATTGGATAAAGCCAGCAGGCTAGTTAAAGCCGGCAGGCCAGTCAGGCCGGCAGTCAAGGTCATGGTCGGGGGAAAATTCAACATCATTCACCCGGGCCACATTTGGTTCCTCAGGAAAGCCAGGGCTTTCGGTGATGAGCTTGTGGTTGTCCTTGCAAGCGACGCGACGATACGGAATAACGGGCAGCCGCTTGTTTTCCCGGCAAAAGAGAGGAAGAGAGTTATGGAAAGCCTCTCGTTGGTCGATAGGGTGCTTATCGGCGATGAAAAGGATTTCTTCAGGGTCGTGGAAAAGGAGAGGCCGGATGTCATTGTGCTTGGATATGACCAGCAGGCGGACAGTGCCTGGCTGAAAAAGAGGCTGCACAACAGCAAGAAGCCAAGGATAATCATTCTGAAGAAGTGGGGCAACTATTCAACGAGCAGCATAATTGAAATGATGGGAAGGGGAAAGGGAGCGCAGACAAAATAAAAGAAGGA
>JACQOB010000058.1 GCA_016202745.1 Candidatus Aenigmatarchaeota archaeon
CCCTGGGAATTATTGTCCTGATAGCCGCTGCCCTCAACCTCACGGTTCGCCTGAATTTTCTTATCGGCGATGAGATTATTATCCATCTCTCTCCTGAGCAGGACTCCCTTTCGCTGCATTACGGCGAGCAAAGGAAGGAAGGAATCAACCTTTCAGTGGAGACCCACCCGTATTGCACGGCGTTCTGCGCCTACACGTTTGGCGACAAGAGCAGGAACATCATCCTAGACCAGGGAAACCTCACCTTAAGGGCAGGAGAGCAGATAATCAGGGAATACACAATCTCTCCATCCCGCGTAGGCCGCGGCCAGGATGTTTATCGTTTTGATGTTGCATGCCATAACCTACGCTCAGCAATCTGCCTGGCGAACAAGGAAGTGAAGTACCGCTCTTCCCTCATTATCCTCAACTACGACCTCTCTGAGCAGGAAAAGGCATCCAAGGAGGAATCCAGCGCCATCCTTCTCCCCCTCCTCTCCCGGCTTGCTGAGCTCGATAGTGCGCTGAAAAACCAAAGTGAGCGCATCATCTCCCTTGCGGCTGTCATTGGGATGGAAGACCTCCAGGAGCAGAAGGCCGCAATAGAAGGGAATTTCTCATCCCTCCTGCTGACGATGGAACGCTTCAGGACGCTCTGGAGCAGCGAGGCGTATGTGGAACTTCGCGCGCAGCTGGACAGCCCGATTAACGAGTCAATAGCTGCCCTTGGCCAGAACCTCACTTCCTTGTCTCAGCAGATTGATGGCAGGGTTCTGAGGTACAACGCCCTGATGCTGCGCCTGAAAGAACTGGCTTCAGAATCAAATCATGCTCAGGACTTGTATTCCCTGGTTCAGGCAGCAAACGCAGCAAACGCAACAAATCTCTCTCATTTGATGGCGAGGATTGAAAATTTTGGAGGAAGAGTCAACGCCACTTTTGCCCTCCTCAGGCACCCTGAATTTGGCGATTATCCGGCCATAGAAAAGTCCATCTCCGAAATCTATGCGCTCAGCGAGAACCTGACAAATGAGAGCCGCACATTCCGCTCAGAAGAACAAGCCAGGATTAGATTATCCCTCGGCCAGGAGAAAGATTACCTCTGCCTCTTGGAGCGCAATTTGACTTCATGCCCCCTGAACGAAACAATAATCAGTTTGAATGAAGATTACCTTTCAGAAAAGGAAAAGAAGTGGTATGAGGCTGGTATAGCCAAGGACGCATGTGACACTGCACAGAACCTGGAGAAGGCCTATGCCGCCGTGCGCAACAGAACCGCGATGGAGATTACCCTCAGGAGCATCACCTTTGAAGACAATGCGGACAATGGGGAGTGGAATGCCTCTGTCCTGAATTTTTCCGACAGCCTAAAATCAAACATGCTGTTTGAGTACGCAGAAGATCTGTCAAACACCAACAACAGCGGGCTTCTGGCTGAGGCAGCAAAGATTTTGGAGCTCCCTGCCGCAGGTATCGAGATGGAGGACAGCAATCAAACAGAGTTGAAGAAATTATATTTGCTCTCAGGAATGGAGATTGGAAACAAAACCAGGGAATTCATCAATTCCCTCTGCGTTTCTCCCAAGAAATACCCCTTCCATTTCAACACGGCGGAATTTTCAGCACTAAACGCCACCTTCCCCTATTCCGGGGGCTCAACCATCGACACCTCCTTGTCGCAAAATCCCGCAGTATGCTGCATCTTCGGCGAATGCAAGGAGTGCTGAACATCAAGCTCCTGCGCTGCCCAGGTGGAAACCTTCCCAGTCATTTTCCTGCATGGCCACGCGTTCACCCAGAAAAGCTCCCCTGCTTATTCCCTTGACGCATTCACCCTCATCCAGTACGCGCTTGAGGAAGAAGGGTATCTCAACGCGGGCATCGTGACCCCCACCACATCCTCGGACGGGACAGTCGCCGGAGAGTGGGGCCTCTCCGGCAAGCCGGTGTCAATCCGGGCAAGTTATTATCTCGATGCATACCTTGAAGGGAAGCAGTATATCATCGTCCCGACAAAAAGCGAGACCATCGACACATACTCCCTCCGCCTGAGGGATGTCATTTCCGTCGTCAAAGAGCGCACTGGCAAGCAGAAAGTCAACATCGTCGCCCATTCCATGGGGGGTTTGGTTGCGCGCAGATACATCCAGATTTTTGGCGATAAGGACGTCAACAAGCTCATCATGCTCGCAACCCCTAATTATGGATTGGCAGGCAGGGCAAGCGATTTCTGCCCTCTCTTCGGCGAGCAGAAAGAATGCCAGGATATGCAGCGCGACAGCTTATTCCTCAACAGGCTCAATGACCCCTCAAGGC